>JAHDHO010000078.1:4737-12380 GCA_020631275.1 Polaribacter sp.
ATTTAGATACTACAGATAATGGTAATGGAGGTGATGGTAGTACAACTAATTATACGGATTCAAATGGAGATGGTATTCCCGATATATATGACACTGATAATGATGGTATTCCTAATCATTTAGATTTAGATTCAGATAACGATGGTATTTCAGATGTAATAGAAGCAGGAGGACTAGACGTTAATAACGATGGAAGAGCAGATGATGATGATAACAATGCGGATAATACCAGTTCAAATGGTATTCCTACCTCAGCAGGTACTGGTTTAACACCAACGAGTTCAGATGGAGATAGTATACCAGATTACTTAGACTTAGATGCAGATAATGACGGAATTCCAGATAATATAGAAGCACAAAGTACATTAGGGTATTTGGCACCTACAGGAGTAGATACTGATAATGATGGTTTAGATGATGCTTACGATTCAGATTGTACTGGCGCAAATTGTTCTGGTGTTACAGGTGTCGTTATTACCCCAGTAAATACAGACAATACAGATACTCCAGATTATTTAGATTTAGATTCAGATAACGATGGCTTTTTTGACGTTGTTGAATCGGGAAGTGGATTGGCAAATGATGGTAGTGGAGTAGTAACTGGAGCTGTAGGAAGCAATGGACTAGTAGATGCTATAGAAACGGGCGATACAGACCAAGGATATACTGATGTAAATGGAGAATATGATAATACTCAGGCAGATAACTTTACAGACACAGATGGGGATGTAAATACTGGTGGAGATGTAGATTATAGAGATGCTGTAGATACTGATAATGATGGTGTACCAGATAGTATAGATTTAGATGATGATAACGATGGTATTTTAGATACACTAGAAAGTGGAGGAAATGTACCAAATGGTGATGAAGATGGAGATGGTATTCCTAATTATTTAGATACTACAGATAATGGTAATGGAGGTGATGGTAGTACAACTAATTATACAGATTCTAATGTAGATGGTATTCCAGATATATATGACACTGATAAAGATGGTATTCCTAATCATTTCGATTTAGATTCAGATAACGATGGTTGTCCAGACAGTATTGAAGCTGCAGTGCCAACTGTTTTGCAAACTAGTGGGGTAAGTACAACAGACGGTATTGTAGTTAATACTATAAATTCTGTCATAAATGTAACATCAGACCTAGTAGGTAATAATGGTTTTGCAAATAGTTTAGAAAACGTAGATACTAATGTTGCTATATCTTTAAATACTTTTACAACTAGCAATTATACAACTTATGCACTAGACAACACCAAAAACGGTTGTGGTACCCCAATGATAACACAAGTGTATTGGAAAGGTTCTGAAAAAATAGTAGAAGTCACTAATAATGATGCAAGTAAGATAGTAGTACCCAATGCAGCTAATTTAAATTTATTTAATGCAGGTATCTTAACCTCTAGCACATTTACGGCATCAAACACCGCAGAAATTACGGCAGGTAAATCTATGTTGTTTTCTGCATCAGGCACCATTGCAGCACAAAGAAACGGAACAGCTGCAGTAATAGCCAATGCTAATGTTACTGGTTTTGATAATACCAATGATATTATAACCATTTCTAGAATTAGCAAACCAGGTACAAGCAATTTACCTTGGGATTCTAGAGTAGATGTAATACAAGGTTTAACAGACAATACATCTTTTGTACGTATAGATGAAACATTAGTGCCAAATACAACTTATACTGCTTCAGAATGGGTAAAATTTATAGATGATGATATTTCAACAACATTTAACGATTTTTTACGCCATCCACACGCACCGTTGTTATCTGAGATTACGTCTGGTGTAAATATAGAAGCCAATGCTTTATTAGGTTTGCATAGATTTGGTATTACTACAAGAACAACAAATACTTGGAATAATGGGTATCCAGATCGATCTCGTTTTGTAATTATAGATGAAAATTACAACCAAACAGGAGCAAGGTTAAGTGCAAGAAAATTAAACGTTAATGCTTCTCGTAATTTGAGTGTTACAGACCAATTACTAGTAGTTACCAATGATATTGTTTTAAATGGTGAAATTCGTTTAGCTGGCAGTAGTCAATTAGTACAAACACATACAAGTAGCACAAAAATTACAGGATCAGGTAAATTATTAATAGATCAAAACTCTGAAATTGCAAATATTTACAGATATAATTATATGGGGTCTCCTGTTGTAACCCCTTCATTAAATACGTATAGTGTTGCAACTGTTTTTAAAGACGGTACAAATCCTACTAGTTTTAATGGTGTTATTGGGCAAGGAGCCTCAGATATTGCTAGAGATATTACATTTGTTTCTGGTTATGATGGTAGCGTTGGTGTACCAATAAATCTTGCAGATTATTGGGTATATACTTTTGCAAGTGCTAATGGAACACAATCTAGTTGGTCTCAAAAATTTAGAAGCGGTACCATTGCCTCAACAGACGGTTTTATTTTTAAAGGACCAGGTGTCGGACAAAATTATACTTTTTCTGGAAGTCCTAATGACGGTACTTTAATAACTACTGTAGGAGGTAATGAATCTTATTTATTAGGTAATCCATTTCCATCCTCTTTAAACGGATTAAAATTTATACAAGATAATATCAATTCTATAGATGGTAGTTTGTATTTCTGGGATCATGTAGGAGAAGAAGATGCAGTATCTAAGGCTACTTCAGGTCACAATTTTGCAGGCTATATAGGTGGTTATGCTACTTTAAACCTTTCTTTGTCTGTTTCTGGTGTTAGTAAACCTTCTGTAGGTGTGTTTAATGTAGTTATAGAGTCTGAAAATGCTGTTACGAATAGTACAATAACAACAGATCTTACAAGAGATGTAGTAAGCTTAAATACGAATTTAAGCTTTATAGAATTCCAAAGAATAACAAGAGCTACAGATGTTATTACATTAACCTACTCTTCTTCAGTTTCAAAAGATATAAGATTAGTTATTAATGGAGTAGCAAAGGAGTATTCCTTACCAGCAAGTCCAAATTATGGTACTTTCCAAATAGATGAGTGTATAAAGGTTGGTACTACTTTAAGGTTTGAGTCTTTAGATACTAAAGGATTGTTATTAGATCACATTGCCATTAGTGATAATGATGGGGTGGTTTCTTGTGCACCATCATCAGGAACAGATGCTTCTTTATACAAAACTCCAGGAACTTACGTGCCAGTTGGACAAGGCTTTTTTATAGGAGGAGATTCAGATGGAGGGTCTATTGTGTTTAATAATAGCCAAAGACAATTTGTTACAGAGTCTTCTGGAAACGCAGTCTTTTTTAAATCTGCTATTAAGAATAGTAAAAAGACAAATGATAATGGCGATTTTAACAGACTACCATATATAAAATTAGGTATGGATTTTATGAATGATGAAGGTCTAAGTTTAAGCAGACAAATAGGTGTTTCTTTTAGCAATACAAATACGTTTGATTTTGATAAAGGATATGACAGTCCTATTAATGATTTAGGAGCAACAGATATTTACTGGAAGTTTCCTAACAATGAAGAAAAATATGTAATTGCAGGAGTTGGTGCTTTTTCAACTACAAACGAGATTCCTCTTGAAATTATAATGAACTATTCAGGGACAAATATTTTTAAAATTGATGAATTACATAGGATAGAAGAAGAGGTGTTTTTAAAAGATAAGTTGTCTAATAAAATATATTCTTTGTCTAATAATGAGGTTTCTTTATTCTTAAAAGAAGGTGTTTATAGAGATAGGTTTTCAATTGTTTTTAGCAATGCAGTTTTATCTTTAGATGATACTGTAAACAACTTGTCAGATGATAAAATAACTGTTTTTATGGATTCTTCATTAAAAGAAATAGTTATTAAAAATCATGGAGACTTAAATATCCGTAAAGTAGAATTATTTAATGTTCTTGGTCAGAAAGTAGGTTTATGGAATACCATTGAAAAAACTTCTGAAAATAGACTGAAAGTAAAAAATATAAGTAACGAGATTTACATTGTAAACATACTAACAGATAAAGGAAAAATCTCTAAAAAATTAATACGAAATAAATAAAATAAGTAGGCTACCTGTATTTGGTCAATTTTAGGGATAAAACGGTTAATACAGGTAGTAGAAATTCTAAAAAGAGGTTATTTAAAAACCTGTAAAAGGTGAAATTTTAAATGTAATTTTTATTTGAACTCAAAAGAATTAAATCCTCTTTTTTGAATTTCAACCAATAAATTAAGATAAAATATCAAAATAATAAACATTAAATAGAAATGGTTTTTTAAAGGGTTTTCTAAAAAATTTTCCTTTTAAATTTAATTTGTTTTTTTCCCCAAAAAAAAATAATCCATTTCTATTTTCTTTTTTATAAAAAATATCAAAATATGATTGCTCTTCAAGTAGTACCACCACCAATACCACCACCACCACCACCAGGACTATCAATAGATATTGGGTTATATTATTTGTTTTGTTTGGCAATAATATATGGTTTTTATGTATTGTTAATAAAAAAGACAAATCTTAAAATACAAAAAAAATCAATGTAAAATGGTTTCTGTTTTTCTATTAATGAAATTTCAACAATAACAAGTAACAGGAAGTTTAGAAACAATACTCTTTTTTTTACTAATTGTTATTATAGGTATCATTTTTTTAAATATAATAAAAATAAATAAACAATGTTTTTTTCAACAAACTTTAGTAAAAAAAGAGTTTTAGTATTCTTTTTATTTAGCTTTCTTTTTATGTGTAAATCGTATAGTCAATTTACCACAGACGAAATTACTTACGGAAACAGAATTGATCTAAACAACAGTAATAGTTGGGCTGTTGGTGGAGGTTTTACTAATTTTATAATGCATGGAGATTTACGTTCTATCGGAACAGGAGATGATACAAATTACTTAAATTTTGGTGGAATGGTTTATGTTAACAAAATGTTTAACCCACTTTTAGGTTTAGAATTTAAGGCTTCTTACAATAAAATTTCTGGGGGTGCACAATACTTTTCTAACGAATCTAATTACTTTGTACTTTATTCTGAAGGAAAAGTAGTGAACCAAGATAACCTAAATTTTGAAGGAGCTGCGTATGGTGCAGAATTAAATTTAATTTTTAGTTTTACAAACTTATATCAAACTGCAGCCTCAAAATGGCACGCTGCAGGATATTTTGGTGTTGGTTACCACCAATACAATTCTACTCTATACGAAAGATTTTCTGATGGTAGAAATGTAGAGATTGTAGATTTTGGATTTAATCCATCAAGAAACAGTCAAACTGCAGCAAGTTCAATCTATTTATCTGCTCAATTTGGTCTTAAAAGAAGATTAAATAAAAAAATTGATTTAGAGTTTAGAACAGGTATGTATTTTAACTATGAAGATCATTTAGACGCAGCAATATCTAATAAACAAGACTGGGAAACATTTTTTGTTTCTAGTATAGGTGTATCAGTTAAACTTGGTAAAAAGAAAGTATTTACTATCTGGGGTGATGAAGACGCAGATACAAGAGGCCAATTTAAAATTGTTGATACAGACAAGGATGGTGTAATGGATGAACTAGACATAGAACCAAATACTCCTGCAGGTGTAATGGTTTATGGTAATGGTAAAGCTGTAGATTCGGATAAAGATGGGTTACCAGATTACAAAGACAAATGTCCTTTAGAATATGGTCCAGAATCTAACGAAGGTTGTCCTTTAAATATAGATTCTGATGGTGATGGTGTTATGGATGGCAAAGATCTATGCCCTGCCACTCCAGGAACTGTTGAAAATAAAGGTTGTACTAAAGCAGAACCTAACACAAATAACCCTTCTAACATTAACAATCAAATTGCATTATTAGCAACTAGTATTTATTTTGATACTAACAGTGATAGAATTAAGTCAATTTCTTTTAGTACTATTGATAAGATTGTAAAGTTAATGAAGCAAGTACCAAATGTTAAGTTCTTAATTGAAGGACATACAGATGACAGAAACAGTGATAGATATAACTTATACCTATCTCAAAGAAGAGCTAATGCAGTTAGAAAATATATGATTAAAGAAGGTATTAATAGTGATAACCTTAGCTCAAAAGGATTTGGAGAATCTAGACCTAAATTCTCTAACGAAAACGCTGGTGGTAGACAATTAAACAGAAGAGTAGAAATTAAACCACAAGGATCTTTAGATTAAAAATGTTTTTTAATAAAAAAAATACTTTTGATGATAAAGTTTGGTTTTCTAAACGTGAAGCTAGGTTTCATTGCGTAAATGATTTAATTAGTCGGAAACTAATTATTGGATTATCTAAAGATGAAGTCTTGCATTTTCTTGGAGATGAATTTAATGATTTAAATTCAGATAAATGGTCTTTTTACCTTGGTTATAAGCATCGTTTTATAAATTTAAAAAGGTATAATTTAATTGTTTATTTTAATAAAAATGGACTAGTATATAACGTTTCTATAGCATAAATATTAATTTAACATCTTTAATTAAATGTGTTTTTTATGAAAAGTTTTAATGACTACAGAATTAATTAGTACGTAAAAATTCTATTGAAGTTTAACTTAGAGTCCCAAAATTAATATTATTACTAGTCATTCTCCTTTTTAAAGGGGTTACAATACGCGCATCTAAATTTCTCTTAAAAACTAACATTAAATTTGAAGCTACTAATAGATGCTCATGCTTATAAAGACAGTCTTAAAGTAAACAATTATACCAAAACAAAACAAGAAAACGATTCTTTATTATCCAGTAAAAACAAATCTATAAAAGATAGTTTACAAATGGAAACGTATTTTAGAGATTATAAACGTACGGCTAAAAAAGAAGATGCCGACTCACTTATTATCATAGCAAATAAAATTTTAAATTTTTGTGTTTCTTATTTTAGAAAAAACAGCAATAATAAAGTGTTTTATTTTGACAAAGCAGAAAATTTCTTTTTAGAAAATATTTCTTTAAATAAATTTTTAAGAGATTTATTTAAAGAATTTATCAAGGTTAAGAAATGTTGAATTATTAAAGAGGAAAGAAGTCGCTGATTTTTTAAGGGTAAGTTTGGTTACTATCGATGTTTGGTCTAGAATTGGTTTAATAAAACCTATTAGAATGGGAAATAAAAAATTCTTTAAAAAACAGGACATTCTAGATACATTAGAACAACAGAGAATAAATTAAAAACAGTATTAATGTATTTTTTTATGAGATGTTAATCTTTAGACGTTTTGTATTACAACTTGTAATACACTTTAGAATAGGGGTAAAAAGTAAATGAGGAAATCCTTATTATTTAATCAATAAATAATTATATTTTTATAGTTCATTATTATGAAAAAGTAAATGAACGCATCACAAATAGAAAAAAATGTAATTGCTTTAGTTGAAAACTTCAATAAAGAAGAATTTATATTCGACTTATTAAGAGCTTATGGCATTTCTAAAACATCAATTACACGTTTAAAGAAAGGTGATTTTAACTTATCTAAAGTAGAAGGAGAAATTCTCTATAAAAGTAAAATGCTTTTTAAAGAAGTCGCATCTGGCACTCTATTAAATACTATTGACGAATTAACAAAAGATACAGATTCATTAAAACACAATCCAAGATATTAATGTCTTTTTTGAAAAAAATAATCGTGAACCAGAAGCAACTAATGTTACTGAATTTAAA
>JAHDHO010000001.1:0-10059 GCA_020631275.1 Polaribacter sp.
GGATAATTGTGATAGCAAATTCTCTAGATTTTAAAAGATAAAATTAGTGAAAATTAACTATACCTTAAAAATTTTAAGATAATTATTCAAGTTCTTTAAAACCTTCTTTTCTAAGGTAAGGCCATATACCATACCAATGTCCTTTACCATAAATTAATAACGATTTTGACTTCTTAGCGCTTAATACTTTTTTTATTGCTACGCTATCCCTAAAAGAGTTAATACTATAAAAGCTATTTACTTTTTTACACTTATATTTTTCGTTAAATTTTGTTTTCATATCACAATCACTCAAAATAATTTCTCCATAAATATTTTCTTGAGCATTTATTAATTCAGTCATTGAAACATCTGCATTTATGTCTAATGAATCTAAACCAATTAATGAGTTTGTTTGAGATATAAAACTACTGTTTTTGTAGTAATTTGGTAACGATTTATTATTATCGTCTGTTAAATCATTTATCTGAAATCTACCCAACATTTTTCTAAACTTTCGTAATTTGTAGAATAATTCTTTTTGAGTAGCTGAGTCTAAATCATTAGTTAAATAATTATCTTGTAATGTTATAGATTCATAAAACACAGTGTAATTTTCCTTTTTTAAGGAATCTATAACAGATTTAACTTGTGTAAAATATGATGGTTTAGCAACATGAACCATCGGTAAATAAATAATAGTATCATTACCTCTATTCATTACTCTTAAACTATTTTCTACATCTTTGGGAGTAATGAGAGAAAGAATAGTTTTACCACAGCTTATAAAGCTCACTAGAATTAATAAAATAATTATTTTTTTTAACATAAACTTTTAACAATAGGAAAAGAGGTAATTTTTAAATATTACCTCTTTTAGAATATAAATTATTATTGGGCAGCTAAAATTATCGGCACTAAGATTACAGCAACTCGAATTACTTCGTCTACATAACATCCGGCTTTACACCATCCCCTACCTTTAATTTTTGAACCATCTTCATTGGTAAAATCTTCTTGACATTTATCTTTACAATCAGATATATCAGATAAAAATTTACCCGATTTAGATTTATAAGATCCATCAATATTTAGAGTAATATTATCCTCAATTTTTTGATAGAATTCTTTTTCTGTTATTGGTAATTGTTTTAAAATATTATCTGAAAAAGTAAAATCTAAATAATCTTCCTCTTCATCATTCATTGTAAATTCTATTTGCCCAACCAAAGTAGTATTAACCTTAGACTTATATTCACCATTTAATTTGAATTCGACATCAACAACTTTTGTCAATATTTTTGAATTGTCAACTGCGTCTTCATTAGAACAAGAAAATAAAATTATTGTCAAAGACAATAAGTATAACTTAATTAATATTTTTTTCATTTTTCATTTTTTTAGAAATAAATACCTAGAATTTTTAAAAGTATCCATTTAATTAACATCTTATAACTATAATATTTATATCGCTTCTTATAGCAGAAACCTAAAATTGCAATTTTATACAACAAAGATAAATAAGAAATAATATCATGTCAATATTTAAAAAGTTATAAATTATTACTTTTAAGAATCACTGAATTCAGGGATTGTAAAATCTAAAAAATAATATTATTTTTGAAAAAAAAGATTAGTGTTAAAGAAATAACAAATTAAAATGGGATTAGAATCAGATATTGAAAAAAAGGTAAAAGGTATCATTAGTAAAATTAAACTTTTAAGAAATAAAAAAGAATATTCACAAGAATATGTAGGTGATAGATTAGGAATAGGACAAGTTGCTTACCATAAATTAGAAAATGGCAAAACAAGTCTTAAAATTGATGTGCTCTTAAAACTTGCTGTAATATTAGAGGTTGAAACTAGTTTTATTTTAAAATAGATATATAATTTTTAATCTAGCTTTCTCCACTTAGAATTATTATTGGTAGAAATTTTTCGAACAGTTTGTATAAGACGTTGTTTATTTCTTGTTTTGGTATCTTCTGAATATAGATTTACAATTTCATCTGCTTTCGCATCAAAAAACAATCTAATTAAATAATTACCAACTGTTTTGTTGTAAATACTTTCTAACGCAATTACACTATCTTCTATACTTTGTTGTGCAGAAGCTTTTGCACCTACAAGATTATCAAGTCCGTTTCTATGATAATTGTAAAGTATATTTCTGTAAGCTTTTAATTTAGGCGATATTAAATTATCTATTAATAAATATCTATTTTGTTGACCAACAACATTTTGCCATGACGATAAACCACTTTGTTGCGCTTGTAGCATTACATTTTGCGCTTCTTTTAATTCTTTATCACCAGCAAACTTGCCAAATGTATCTGCATCTACACCAATAATTATATTTGCATAAAATACAATGGTAGAAATTAAATTACTATCAAAAGCATTTTTATTATAAATTAAAGGATCAAACTCGTTGTATTTAAAATTGAATTCGTTGTCTTTAATATTTAAAACAGGCGATGGATAGCTAGAGTTATAAACGGGTCTAGATGATTGTACTTGCAATGTGGTAGTAAAATTATTGTTATCTCTAGAAGTAATAATGATTGTCATAGCACAATCGATACGTTCTTCTGGTTTTACAGTTCTATCTGTCCATTTTGTTTGATTGATGTACTCACTTAAAGCCCTTTGTAAAGTAGTAAATACTTGCTTGTTAGAACCCGCAATTTGATCTGAATTAACGGTTACCAAACAATTTAATTCTTGTGCAGTAAAAGTTATTACAGTAAAAAATATAAAAAGTAGTGATGTTATTTTGCGCATACTCAAATTTAGATTTTTTATTAAAAGAAAGCAACAGTTTGTAATACTATTAGAACCTTATTTAAGAATTCTAGCTACTATTTCATTCATAATATCTTTTGCTACTTCTACTTTAGACTTTAATTGAAATGATTTTTCATTTAAATCTTTATCAATTATCGTTACTTTATTAGTATCTGTTGCAAAACCTGCACCTTTATCTTGCAAAGAATTTAATACAATTGCATCTAAATTCTTTCTTTTTAATTTGCCTTTTGCATTTTCTAGTTCGTTATTAGTTTCTAATGCGAAACCAACTAAAAATTGCTGTTTTTTAATTGCACCTAAAGAAGCTAAAATATCTTTTGTAGGAGACAACTGAATGTCTAACGTAGCATCTTTCTTTTTTATTTTCTGATTGGCAATATTTTTTGGCTTATAATCTGCAACCGCCGCAGATAATATAGCAATATCTACATCTGCAAAGTAAGTATGTGCCGCATTATACATGTCATCCGCAGAAACAACATCTATTCGTTTTACTAAAGAATGAGAAATTTTTTGATGACTTGGACCTGAAATTAAATAAACTTCTGCACCTAAATCTGCAGCCGCTTTTGCTATTGCAAATCCCATTTTACCCGAAGAATGATTTCCAATAAAACGTACCGGATCTATTGCTTCATAGGTTGGACCAGCTGTAAGTAATATTTTTTTACCCTTTAATGGTAAATTCGATAAAATATCGTTTTCTATAAATGATACAATATCTTCTGGTTCTGCCATTCGTCCTTCTCCTACCAAACCACTAGCCAATTCGCCAGAAGTAGCAGGAATTAAAATATTACCAAAACTTTGAAGTTTATCTAAACTTTCTTTGGTTGATGGATGCTTGTACATATCCAAATCCATTGCTGGTGCAAAATAAACCGGACATTTAGCAGATAAATAAGTAGCAAGTAAAAGATTATCGCAAGTACCGTTTGTCATTTTAGACAATGTATTTGCTGTGGCAGGCGCAATTAACATATAATCTGCCCACAAACCTAAATCTACATGATTATTCCATAATTCATTTTCATCTTCTTTAGAATAAAAAGTAGAATGAACAGGGTTTTTAGAAAGTGTAGAAAGAGTTAAAGGTGTTATAAAATCTTTAGACGCAGGAGTCATAATAACTTTAACTTCTGCGCCTAATTTTATAAATAAACGAACTAAACTAGCCGTTTTATATGCTGCTATACCTGCAGTTATACCTAAAAGAACTTTCTTATCTTTTAAAACAGACATTACTCTGTTTCTGGATTTCTATGGTATACTTTTTCGTTTAACCATTCTTCAACTGCCATAGCTGTTGGTTTTGGTAATCTTTCATAAAACTTAGAAACTTCTATTTGTTCTTTGTTTTCGAAAACTTCTTCTAGAGAATCGTTATAAGTAGCAAACTCATCTAATTTATCTACTAATTCTCTTTTTAAATCAGAATTAATTTGATTAGCTCTTTTTGCTATGATAGATATTGCCTCATAAATATTTTCTGTAGGCGCTTCAATTTCATTTTTATCGTAAGTAATAGTACTTAACGGTGCTTTTGTATCTTTATAATCCATCTTAAATAATTATTTCTTTTGTGTATTCAGTATTTCCTTTTGCTTTGCAATTAAAGCTTCAACTCTAATTTTTTCTGTTTCTAATGTAGCTACCATTTTATCAGAATCTTCCATAAATTTAGATTTTGGAAAACTCTTTTTTAATCTCTGATAAGCTTTCATTGCCGCCTCTATTCTTTCTGGCTTTCTTCTATCTGTACTTTTTAAAACAAAATCATGCGCCGCTTTTAATCTATAATATAAAGCCTCTTCTTTAAATTTTGTACCTAAAAAGTCTTCTAGTAAATTATCAAATGCTTGTATAGATGCTTTGTAATTTCTTAAATCGTAATCTGCAGTTCTATAATAGGTTTTCGCAATTTCAAAATATTTTCTTTCTAACTTAGTTCTAAGCTCAGAATAATATTTGTTTGCTTCTTCAATTTTATCAGAATCTGGGTACGTATTTATAAAACTTTGAAAAGATTCTAATGCCTTATTAGTATCCGTAGGATCGATACTAAACCTTGGTGAAGCCAATTTATAACTGTATGCAGATAAAAATGCAGCCTCCTCTTTCTTAGAACTCTTAGGGTAATTTTTTGTAAAACGATCAAAATAGTAACCTGCTTGAGTGTAATTTTTTACATTAAAATTAGATTGCGCAACCATAAATTGTATACGCTCCATTTGAGGTTTACCTCTGTAGGTTGGTGTTACTTTTTCGAATAAACGTAAAGCCTTACTGTATTTCTGACTTTCGTACATCTTTACAGCCATCTTATACTGCTCTTCTGCTGTACCTTTATTTAATACTTTTTGATATTCACCACAAGAAAACAGTAGTAAACTAAGTACAAATAAATACGCTAAATTTTTAATTTTTTGCATCGGGCAAAATTAGTGATTAATTATGGATAAATAAAACGATTTTTTACACAGTTATTTGTGCTATGTAATTTTCATTACAAAACAACAAAAAATAGCCATAGAGCGCTACTAAAAGTTTGTTAATATTAAACTTCTTCTTCTGGCGCTGTAATTAATTGTTTAATATCATTATCAAATAGATAAAAACCACTTTTATCATCTCCTATTAAGCTAATTTTATCTAAGATATTTCTAGCCAAAGCTTCTTCTTCTATTTGCTCTGATACGTACCACTGTAAAAAGTTATGTGTTGCGTAATCTTTTTCTTGTAAACAGATATCTACCAAATCGTTTATAGATTCTGACACCGCTACTTCGTGATTAAATAGTTCCTGAAACATTTCTTTAAATGAACCAAAAGAAACTGGTGGCGCTGCTAACGGGGAAATAATTGCGTGCCCACCTCTTTCATTAATAAACTTTACCAATTTTAGCATATGCATTCTTTCTTCATCAGAATGGGCATACATAAATTGAGAAACACCTTCAAAACCTTGTGTTTCTGCCCAAGAAGCCATTGCTAGATATATTTGAGATGATTGAGCTTCTACAGTTACTTGCTTATTTAGGGCCTCTTGTATTTTTGGTTTTAACATATTTTATCTTTTTTAGTAAACTTAAAAGTTTTTTACAAAATTAGCAATTTTTGCTTGAAGTGTCGTACTTGCTTTTACCAAAGGCAATCTAACTTCGTTTTTACAAATTCCTAATTCTTGTAAAACAGTTTTTATTCCGGCCGGATTATTTTCTTCAAAAATAAAATCTATAATAGACATTAATCTAAAATGCATCTCATAACCTTCTTTGTTCTTACCTTCTAAACCTGCAGTTATTAATGTAGAAAATTCTTTAGGATACGCTTGCCCAATTACAGAAATCACACCAGAACCACCTGCTAACGCAATGCTTAATGCCAAATCATCATCTCCAGATATTACTAAAAAGTCTTTTGGTTTGTTTTTTATCAATTCTAGATATTGTTGCATATTGTTACCTGCCTCTTTAATACCTACAATATTGTTAAAATCATTTGCAAGTCTAATGGTTGTTTCAGCATCCATATTCTTTGCTGTTCTACCAGGCACATTGTATAAAATAATTGGTTTCTCTGTCGCTTCTGAAATCGCTTTAAAATGCTGATAAAAACCTTCTTGAGTTGGCTTACTATAATAAGGTGCCACAGATAAAATACCATCTATATTTTCTAAATTGGTTGTTTTTATATCTTTAACAACTTCTAACGTATTATTACCTCCAATACCTAAAACTAGCGGAACTCTTCCTGCGTTTGCAGTTGCAATAACATCTATAATTTTTAGTTTTTCGTCTTTACTTATAGTTGCACTTTCTGCAGTTGTACCATTTATAACTAAATAATTGGTACCATTTTCTATATTAAAATTAACTAGTTTAGTTAGTGCATCGAAATCTACACTTAAATCTTCATTAAAAGGTGTAACTAAAGCTACTCCTGTTCCTATAAATTTTTGCATTCTATAAATATTTAGATATACAAAATTACAATTTTAAGATTAATAATATAACGAATTTACACACTATTAGTAAGAATAAACAACTTTAAAAAGAAAGTTTAATTTTATAGTTTTTTTAAAATTTGAAGGTATTTTCTTAACTCTTCTATAAAACTTTTATAGTGGTTTATTTCTGATGTAATTTCTACATGATACAGTTTAGAATTCACATTAGAAAAACCAACTTTAAAATCTGCTTTACTTTTTAATACGGCAGTTTCTAAATACATATTACTGTTGTTGAAGTAACCAATTAACAAATCTAAAGGTTCGTCTAAAAAGCTTTTAATATTTGTTTGAACATAATTCCCACGCCAGTTTATATCTTTTTCGGTAAAATGTTTGTAAGAAACCTCATCATTTTTATTAAAATCTCTAAGACTATATATTTTTACATTTTTTACACCCAAAATACTTGCTACTGTATTTTGAAGATCTATTTTAGAAGACATTTCATCTGTAGTCAAAATACCAACAGATTGTATTTTTTTTAAAGTTGATGCACTCGTTTCTTCTTTTAACGAAACTAATTTATCTAGTTTCTTTTTTAAAACGCGCTCTTTTAATCCTTTAAAAATCATTTCGTATCTATTTGAAAAAAAATAAAAATAGTAATTATTATCTTAAGTTTCTTTAATAATTTAGTCAGGTTTCAGTTTAAATTTTGCTAATTATTTTTAACAGTAAACTATCTATTTTATTGATTTGAAAATAATTTTTAATCTAATCAATTAATTTAAATTTTAAATAGACCTTAAAAACAGCACCTAAATCATTTAAAAACAATAAAATACAGTTTAAAAACCATTCTTAAAAATTAAATAAACAAATTGAGAACAAACTTTTTTTAATTATTATTTGTTTTTTTAACATATTTTTTACTATTATTGTAATGTTGTTAAGCAATTCATTATTAAATAACAATTAACCCCTAACTGGTAAATAATTTTATACGTTCTTTTTGCCCCTAACGAAATTTACGTAATATTTATAAAAGCATTTACCCCTATCTAAAAAAGCAACTACCTATAAGTAGTTGCTTTTTTTGTTTTCTATATTATGTTAAAAAATTATAATTTCATTCTGTTATCATCAGATTTTGTATCAATTAATTTATTGTAAGGATCTACACCTACTTCAACTGGTTTTTTACCTACAATGATAGAAATAGTATTATGAATTTGTGTAATCTTATGCTTTTCTAAATACAATTGCTTTTCTTTTTTTACACCGTCTATTTCTTCTTCAGTAAAAATACCTATATCTATGTAATCCTCTAATTTAACAGATAACAGGGGTTTGCTTAACTTTTCGTTTGTGTAACTTAATGTATCACCTACTTTTTCGCCATAGTATTTTTTCCCTTTTTCATCATTTCTATATTTAGAAACCTCAAATTCAATATCAACTTTAAACGTTCCGTTTTCTAAAGCTGTAGATTTTGCATCAACAATTCTATTTTTATACAATGTAACTGTTTCAAACATGTCTTTAATCACATATCTTAAAGAGTCTGGTGTAACATCTTTTATGTAATTAACCATTTCTAAAGAAGTTGTATAAGGTGCTTCTTGAAATTTTACTTTTTCTACATATTTTTTTAAGGCATTGTTTAATTTCTCTTCACCTAAATAATCGCTTAACGCATAAAACACTAGAGATCCTTTTTGGTAACGAATATAACCTTGCCCATCATTATACATTAATGGTTTTTCTCTTTTAGTTTCTAACGTTCTTTGAATCAAATATCCATCTAAAGCTTCCTTTAAAAATGTTCTCATTTTTGGTTTACCATTTTGATGTTCTAAAACTTTTAACGCCACATATTCCGATAAACTTTCTGATAACATTGTTGCTCCTAAAACATCGGCCCCAATTACTTGATGCGCCCACCATTGATGCGCTACTTCATGAGCCGTTACAGCAAAGGGATAATCTACTCCGTCATCATTTGTATCGTCTACCGCCGCAATAAAACCAAATCCTTCTGAAAAAGGAATTGTATTTGCAAAGGACTGTGCAAATGTACCTTGAGTTCTAGGAAACTCTATAATTCTTAATTGTTTGTGTTGGTACGGACTAAAATTTTTCTCGTTATAATTAATAGACGCTTTCATTCCTTTTAACATTCTATCTAAATTATAATCGTGTTGTTTATGATAATAAATTTCTAAACTAATTCCTTTCCAAATTTCTTTTTTAACTTCGTATCTTGCTGAATTAAATGCATAGAAATTCAACATTTTACTATCCATTTTATAATAAAAATATTTTCGATTTCCTTCTGTCCATTCTTTTTGTAAATAACCTGGTGCAATTGCTATTTGGTCTTCGGATGTTGATACCGTTGCTTCAAAATCTATCCAATCAGAATCTTTAGAAATATACGTATTACCCAATGCGGTAGAATCTGTTGGTAACGGACGTAAATTATTGGGTGGTAAATCGTATTTCTTTCTCGTTTTGTCATCAATCAATTCTCCTCCCGAAGAATATCCTAAAGAAGGAAACATCGAAAAATTATTAATAAATGTTCCGTTAGCTAAAACAGGCGATTTTCTTTGAAAAACAGTGTTTTCTTTACTTTTTACATGTACTGTAAGTTGTAATGAATCGCCAGGTAAAATTTTATTTTCGAACTTGTAAATATCGAAATTAAAGACCGTGTCTTCTAAAACTAAAATGTTTGGTTTATTAAATTCGAACGTGCTTTCTAACGAATTATGATTTAAGAAAATACTATCAATAGCTGTATCTGTTTTATTAATCATTGTAAAAACAGCATTTGCTTTATAGGTTCTTTTCTTTGGATAAATAGCAACATCTGCCTTTACAGCAACGATTCTTGGTTGCTTATAATTTTCGTATTTTTTATAAGATTTTTCCCATTTTACAGCATTTAATTCTGCTTGTTTAGATGCTGAATTTTTCTCTTTTGACCTTGTTGCCATAAAGATTGAAGTTCCTAAACTTACAAAAGCAACTACAACAACCACTAAACTAATTATTTGCGGCATCTTAAATCTAGATACAGCTATGTTTAATCTTTCTGAAAAAGAATTTGGTATACCTCTAACCCAAAATAAAATACTTAAAATCAATAAAATTGTTCCACCTAAAATCCAGTACAATTTATACCATAAATATCTAGACAACGCAGATCCATAACCATTCATGTCAGAATAACTAAAACCAGGGCCTTCATTATATTTAAAAATTGCCAACTCAATTCCTATTAAATCTAAAAACGGAATTCCGATTGC
>JAHDHO010000001.1:10159-65235 GCA_020631275.1 Polaribacter sp.
ATTTAAAAATTGCCAACTCAATTCCTATTAAATCTAAAAACGGAATTCCGATTGCCAATATCAGCAACACCAACAAACCTAAATACTGGTTTTTAAATAGTGTTTGTATAAATATTGCTAAGAATGCCCAAACTACATAGTTTAGAAATTTTAAACCAAATAATTCTTGAATGTACAAACCAATTTCATAATTGTAATAACCTTTGTATGTTTGAAAAAACATACCAGAAACCATTATTACAGCTAGTAAAACCAATTGCATTTTTAAAATAGCGATAAACTTAGAGAATAAAAGTGCCCAGTTTGGTACAGGTGTACTATCAACTAAATGATTAATTTTTGCAATTTTTGCTCTTTGCACCAACATACCTGCATATAAAAAAGTACAAATATTAATTACAAATAGACTAAAAATATTTCCGCCTCCTAACATTTGCCAAGTTACAGGCAATGTATCTGTTCCAAAAATTTCACTCGAAATAAATAACGTTCCAAAAAGCATTAAAAGCCCTACAATTAATATTGATATAAATGGTAAACTCTTAAAAATGTATTTAAAATCGATGTTAGACAATTTCCACATCACTTTTAAATTCTGTAAAAATGAGTAATCGTAAGTTACTTTAGGCAAAGTAATTTTGGTAACTCCGCTAAAATTAGATTTTGTTACTCTTTCTGATTTTGGTTTTTTAAATGATAATGTAACCGCATTTTGTGTAAATTTAAAATACTTGTACACCAAACCAAATATCAAACTAGAGACTAACAACCATAATAAACGGTTGTAAATTACCAATTTTCCTATCGGAATTTGCAATTCGTTTTGTTCTGAAACCGTCCAATATTTTGTATAGTAAGAAGATGCCGAAGAGCCAAAAGGATCTAACATTGCCAACAAACTTGCTTGCTCTGGATCTGACAAAATACTAGAAATTGCACCTTCTACAAATAACAAAATAATTACTGTAATAAACCCAGCGGTAACATTTCTAGAAAAAGTAACAACTGCAAAAACCACAGCGCCAAAGAATAATACATTTGGTAAAATATAAACCAAATAGGTTTTTAAGTAGGTTACAAAACTAAAACTTGCAACAATGTCTTGATTGGTTCCTGGAAAACGAAAACCAATAATCATACCTAACGCAATAACCAATACAATTGCAGAAACAACTACGATACCGCTAAAGAATTTAGCAAATAAATAATTGGCTTTTGTAAAAGGATACGAATATAAAATAGTGTGCATTTCACTTTTAAAATCTCGGTAAATAGATACACCGATAATCGAAGGAAATAGAAAGAAAATTAAAGTTGTAAACCCATTAAATAAACCAGTAATACCGATTGGCGAGTTTACGATTCTAGAAGAACCCATTGTACCTGTAATTCCATCCCAAATACCAGCAGATGTTGCAGATAAAAAGAAAGAAATTATTAAAAATATTGAAATATAAATGTAAAAAAGTGGTTTGTTAAACCAATATTTTATCTCTTGTTTAAAAATTGTAGAAAACATAATGAAATAGTTATTAATTAATTCGTTTTAAATGTTCAGTTCTTTGAGTTTTTTTTTCTAAAACTCGTCATCAAAAACCATTAACTAGTTAAAACTGTTTCATCTTGTTTTAAAGCAATAAAATACACATCATCTAATTGCGGTGTTGCTGCAATAAACTCTTCCGAAGGCTTTTCTAAAGCATGTACTCTAATGTTTAATGTATCATCTGAATTAAAATTTCTAGACAAAACGTTATACAACTTCATGTTCTCCTCTAAATCGTCTTTTTCTATTATTTTGGTCCAAATGGTATTCTCTAATTCTTCGGTTGCTTTTTTTGGTGTACTGTGTTTTAAAATCTTACCACCATTTAAAATTGCCATTTCATTACACAACTCTTTTACATCTTCTACAATATGAGTAGAAAAAATAACGGTACAATTGCTACCAACCTCTCTTAAAACATTTAAAAAACGATGTCTTTCTGCCGGATCTAAACCCGCAGTTGGCTCATCTACAATAATTAATTTAGGATTATTTAAAAGCAATTGAGCAATACCAAAACGCTGTTTCATTCCGCCAGAATAACCCGCAACGTGTTTGTGTCTTACTTCATATAGATTTGTAATTTCTAACACTTCTTTTACAATTTCTTTTCTTTCTGTTTTGTTAGCAATTCCTTTTAAAGTTGCAAAATAATCTAACAATTCATCCGCAGACATTTTAGGATACACGCCAAAAGATTGTGGCAAATACCCCAACACTTTACGTAAAGACATATTATCTTCTAAAACATTAATACCACCAAAAGTAATTGAACCAGAATCTGGACTTTGTAACGTTGCAATTGTTCTCATTAAAGAAGATTTACCTGCACCATTTGGTCCTAATAAACCAAACATTCCCGTACCAATTTCTATACTTAAATCATCAATAGCTTTTACACCGTTTTTATAAGTTTTGGTTAAATTTTCAATTACTAATTTCATATGGTTGGTTTTATTTTAATTCTTTTTTTATTTCTATTGAAGTTGATTTTAAAATTTCTCCTTTAATTTCCTCTTTAAATTTTATCAAAACAACATCGTATGTATCTTTTTTTAAGAGATATTTTTCTGTTTCAATCTTTATAATTTTAGCATATTTTCTAAAAATATCATCAGAAATATTACTTAAATCTTTAGTTTTAAAAGTTAAGGTTAAACCTTTTTCAGAAATTCCATTTTTTGAAGTTATAGAGGTACCTATAGTTAGTATATCAAAATCTAACGTCTTTTTCAGCTCTTTTTCAAAACCTTTTTTACCTATTTTAAAATCTGGGTTACTTGCAGAAGTAGAACTGCTGCTTGTTGTTATATTACAACTTGTAAGTGCTAATAATGCCATTATAAAAAAAGCTTTTATAATATATTTCATATTTATTTTTTTACTTTCTATAAGTGTAAAAGTAAGCACTTTTGTTACACTATTTTGTGATTTTTTTAATGGAAATGCTAAAAAATGGTATTATTTTTACATCTATCAAGAAAAAATCAATTTTTATAAATTTATAAATAATGGCTAAAAAATCAATTTTAAATAAAAATTCACTTACATTTTTAGAAAAATATTTAAACAATGCTGCACCAACTGGTTACGAATGGGAAGGTCAGAAAATTTGGATGGATTATCTAAAACCTTATGTTGATACATTTATTACAGATACATACGGTTCTGCGGTTGGTGTTATTAACCCAGATGCAAAATACAAAGTTGTAATTGAAGGGCATGCAGATGAAATTTCTTGGTATGTTAATTATATTTCTGATAACGGTTTAATTTATGTAATTAGAAACGGTGGATCAGATCATCAAATTGCACCAAGTAAAATTGTTAACATTCACACTAAAAACGGAATTGTAAAGGGTGTCTTTGGTTGGCCTGCAATTCATACAAGAAATAAATCGAATGAAGAAGCACCAAAACCAGACAATATTTTTATTGATACAGGATGTGCTACAAAAGAAGAAGTAGAAGCTTTAGGCGTGCATGTTGGTTGTGTAATTACATACCCAGATGAGTTTCACATTTTAAACGGAGACAAGTTTGTTTGTAGAGCTTTAGACAACAGAATGGGTGGTTTTATGATTGCAGAAGTTGCGCGTTTATTAAAAGAAAACAAAAAAGATTTACCGTTTGGATTGTACATTACAAACTCTGTACAAGAAGAGATTGGCTTGCGTGGTGCAGAAATGATTACCCAAACCATAAAACCCAATGTTGCTATTGTTACAGACGTAACACATGACACAACTACGCCAATGATAGAGCCTAAAAAAGCAGGTCTTTTAGAAATTGGAAAAGGGCCAGTTGTTGCTTATGCACCTGCGGTTCAACAAAAATTAAGAGATTTAATTACAGAAACTGCAGAAGCTAAAAAAATTCCTTTTCAGCGTTCTGCACTTTCTAGAGCAACTGGTACAGACACAGATGCATTTGCTTACAGTAACGGTGGCGTAGCATCAGCATTAATTTCTTTACCATTAAGATATATGCACACAACTGTAGAAATGGTGCATAGAGAAGATGTAGAAAATGTAATTAGAATGATTTACGAAACGCTTTTAAATATTAAAGACGGAGAAACTTTTTCTTACTTCGAATAAAATACTTTAATTATGAATTACGAATTTTTAATTACAAATTCGTAATTCATAATTTTTAAAAATGGATGAACTCTTAGACATATTAACTCCAGAAGGTAAACCAACAGGCAAAACAGCTTTAAAATCTGAGGCGCATAAAAATGGTTGGTTTCATGCCACTGTGCATATTTGGCTTTTTACTTCTGATGAAAAAATATTACTTCAAAAAAGAGCTTTAACAAAAAAAGTTTTTCCGGGTTTATGGGACATTTCTGTTGCAGGACATATTGGTGCAGGAGAAACTATTTTAACATCAGCAAAAAGAGAAGTTTTAGAAGAAATTGGTCTAGAATTAGATGAAAAAGAACTGATTAAAATTGGTACAAGAATTCATCAAGTTTCTCATAAAAACGGAATTATAGACAACGAACATCATCATATTTTTATTGCAGAATTAAAAGCTCCTTTATCAACTTTAAAAATTCAAGAAGAAGAAGAAGTTGATGACATTAAATTATTTGATTTATCAGTTTTAAAGGACACAAAAAACCTCGAAAACGTTTTGCTCCCGAGGTTTCATGAATATTATGTTTCTGTTTATAATAAAATTATTTTACACTTAAAATAATCTTATTACCATCTAATTTTAAAAAAAATATCTATTTTTATTTTACTGGCTTTTCATAAAAAGAATCTGCTAATTTAGCTTTACTTATTAAAGGCAAAGTAAATTCTGTAGCTGGTCTTGCTGGTTCTGTTGGCACACTATTTTCGTCTTTTTTATACCAAGTAATTGCTTTTGGTAAAACTAAACCGTTTACAGTATTCCAATTATTATATCTAATAATATTAAAATTATCGCTTGGTTTTTTAGAATTAAACGTTGCTGTATACGCTAACCATTCCATTTGATATGTTTCAGGATTGTAATACAATTTATAATTATCATCTGGAGAACTTCCTTTATCTGCTTTAAACGAAATTTTAAAACCAGGATAGTTTACTCCTTCAAAAACTAAATCTGCTGTTTTTTCATAAATAATTCCATCGTCTGATAAAACAAAAGGCATTGCATAAAAGTAAAAATATAAGTTTGAATAAAATGATGGATTTCCTTTAAAAGTGCCTTCTTCTGCTTCATCTAACCAAACTGTTTTACCATCAAAACCTAAAGAATATTTTGGAGATGAGATAACAATTTTTCTAGATTGTAAATCTGATGTAATTGTCTCTTCACCTTTATTAAAAGATAATACTTTAGCGTTTCTCCAAGTATCAATTCCTCCATGTTTTTCAAAAACTTTTCCTAACTCTTCTGGAAAACTTTCTTTTTTGATTTCTTTAACTGTATTATTTTCAACAGTCTTTTTTGTTTCATTTTTACAAGAAACGGCTACAACAGTAATAACTAATAATAAAAGTATTTTTTTCATAATTTGGTTTAAATTAATTCAATTAAAATTTAAAGTCGTTTTAACTAAAAAATGATTACACTATTTGTGCATTAAATTTTTGCTTGGTATGTGTACAAGTCAAAATATCTACCTTTTGCTTCAATTAATTCATCATGTGTACCTCTTTCTGCTATTTCACCTGCTTCTATTACTAAAATTTGATCTGCTTGTTTAATTGTACTTAATCTATGAGCAATTACAATTGTAGTTCTATCTTTTACCAATTCTGATAAACTTTTCTGAATTAAAGACTCACTTTCTGTATCTAAACTAGATGTTGCCTCGTCTAAAATTATAATTTTAGGATCTGCTAAAATTGCTCTCGCAATTGCCAATCTTTGTCTTTGTCCTCCAGAAAGTTTTACACCTCGTTCACCAATTAAAGTATCTAAACCATTATCAAATCTATCTGTAAATTCATTAACATAAGCAGCTTTTACAGCATTTTGTAATTCTGCCTCTGTTGCGTTTGGTCTTGGAAACATAATATTTGCTCTTATGGTTCCTTCAAACAAAAATTCATCTTGTAAAACAACACCTAAATGCTTTCTATAACTAGAAAGTTTTACTTTGGACATATCTTGATTATCTATTGTTATTGTACCAGATTTAGGATTTAAAAAAGTTGCAGATAAACCTGCAATTGTAGATTTACCAGAACCAGAACTACCAACCAAAGCTGTTACAGAACCAGAAGGAACACTAAAGTTAATATTTTTAATAACTTCTTTTCCTTCTTCATATTCAAAAGAAACGTTATCAAAAATAACCTCTCCTTTTATGTCGTCTAAAACAACATCTCTTTCTTCATCATCTTCTTCTGCAGGCATATTCATTAATTCTTCTGTTCTATCTAAACCAGCCAATGCTTCTGTTAACTGGCTACCAATATTACTCATTTGTACAATTGGCGCAACCATAAATGCTAATAAAAATGTAAATTGAATAAAATCTCCAAAAGTCATAGTTCCTTGCATCATGTAATAACCTCCAATTCCCATGACTCCTGTGGTTGCTAAACCTATTAAAAAAGTTGAAGAACTTGTCATTATTGCAGTTGCAGTCATACTTTTTTTCACATTTTGAAAAATATCATCTACACCTTTTTCAAAAATCACACTTTCTTGTTCTTCGGCATTAAAGGCTTTTATCACTCTTATGCCTCCTAAAGTTTCTGTTAATCGACCTTTTACTTCTGCGTTTATTTTTCCTCTAGCTCTAAATATAGGTCGAATGTATTTAAAGGATTTTAATGCAATTAAACCAAAAATAGACAAAGGAACAAACGTAAAAAGCGTCATCCAAACATTCATTCTTAATAAAATTACAAGTGTTACAATTGCTGTAAACGAACCACCAATTAACTGCACCAAACCTGTACCAATAAGATTTCTTACTCCTTCAACATCACTCATAATTCTAGAAACCAAAGCACCAGATTTTGTGTTATCGAAAAAACTAATTGGTAAAGACAAAACTTTCTTCTGCACTTGGGCTCTTAATTCTGATATTAAATATTGTGCCTGAATACTTAAAACTTTGGTTAATAAAAACGAAGTAATTGCTTGTACTAAAATTGCGCCAATTACCATTAGAACCAAATTATAAAGCTGATTAAAATCTTTATTTGGAACAACTTCGTCCATTAAAACTTTACTTTGTAATGGCAAGACAAAACCAGAAAGACTTCTTATAATTATCAATATCAAACCCAGTAAAACCAAGTTTCTTCTTGGCCAAATAATAGTTTTAAAAGCTTGTTTTAAGGTTACTTTTGGCTTGGTTTTACTTTTTTTTGATTCTTTAAAATGTTGCATAAAAAATAGTTGTCAATTTATATGCCATAAAGAAGAAATATGACAGATTTACAAAGTTACAATAAACAATAAATCTTAATGGTTTTAATACCGAAAGAACTTACTCTAAACGTAAATACATATAAATTAAAACTTTAACTCAAATAAAAACGTGAGTTTCATTTTTTTTTTTACATTTGGATATCTTCCATCAAAATTATTTTGTGGAAGAGAAGAAAAAATTGCTTTCTTTCATTACAATTTAAAATTAAACTTTACGCCAAACATTGGTTTGTAATCTAGTACAAATTATTTAAAAGTAATTTTAACACTTGCTTTTATAGCGGGTATTACAACAATGAATGCGAATACAAATATTCAAAATAATGATCCAGAGGATGATTGTATTGCATATGCATGTGAAGAACTTAGTGCTTTTGAAGATGATCTTGGAGATTTTACAGAGGCTGAAGCAGATTCAATAGTAGACTTTTACTATAAGGATTGTATGGGTAAATAACTAAAAATAAGTATCGGGAATGGCATAAAATCCATTCCCTTTTAAAAACTAAACATGAAAAAAACAATCCTGATATTAATACTTTTTTATATAACAACTATTAATTGTCAAAATGGTATAATTATATATAAAACAAAATCTATAAACCTTAATACGGATAAAAACAAAACAAAGGCAAAAGCAATAAAAACAGAAATAGATTTAATGAAATTTAAATTATTTTTTGATAGTGAAAAATCTTATTTTAAATCTGAAAAAAACATACCAATAAACCCTTTAATGCAAAAATTAGCTACAGTTGTTATTGGTTCTACTTTTAACAGTTATCAATATAATAAAAGCAAACTTTCTTTAATAAACATTAAAATATTTGACACCATTTATAAGGTTAATTTTTCTGAAAAAAACATGAAGAATTGGAAATTATTTAATGAGACTAAAATTATAGATGGGTTTGAATGTTACAAAGCTGAAAAAACCATAAATATTAATAGAACAGGTGGTAAAAGAAAATATACAGCTTGGTATACAACAAATATAGCTTTACCATACGGACCATCGGGTATGGGAGGTTTACCTGGTTTAATATTAGAATTACAAATAGGTAATAGAGCCATCTACATCGTAGATAAAATACTACTAAACCCTAAAATAAATATTAAAGTAGAAAAAATTAAGGATGGTAAAACAATTACCGTAAAAGAAATGGTAGACCTTAGAAGAAAAGAGAGGAAATATACAAAAGACTAACGTTATGAAATTAAAAAACATCTTTTTTACATTATTTTTTTTAACAAATTTAACAGCGCTATTTGGTCAAAATGGAATGATTACTTACAAAACAAAAAGAACTAAAATTCGTAAAACTTCAAATCCTGAAATGACTAGAAAAATTACGGAGGAAGTTAATAGAAGTTCATATGTTTTGCACTTTAATAAAGAAAAATCTTTTTTTGAAAAAGAAAAAAACATACCTCTTTACCCATTTGAATCAAAATTTGCTGATATTTCTACAGGTGCCAACAAAAATTGGTATCAATTTAATGGTATTAATAAAGATGCTATGTATAATACAGAAATTTTAAGTAAACAATATATAGTTAATGATAGCTCTAGAATGAAAGAATGGGAATTCTTTAATGAAATTAAAATTATTGATGGTTACACTTGCTATAAAGCAGTTAATAAAAAATTAAATACTAGATCTGGTAATTATATGACTAATATTGCATGGTACACTACAGATATACCCCTGCCTTATGGCCCAATAGGTAATGGTGGTTTACCCGGATTAATTTTGAAATTAGAAATAGATAACTTTTATTATTTGGTTGATAAAATTATTTTAAATCCAAAAAAAATAAAAAAAATTCCTAGTATAAAAAAAGGAAAAAATATAGATGTAAATGAAAAAATAAGATTAATGAGAGATGCTAGAAAAGTTACTATAGACTAAAAATTATGAAAAAACCACATCTAATTTTATTTTTTATATTAAACTTTTCTCTTGCTATATCCTCACAAATAGTAATAAAAGGTAAAATTTTAGATGAAAACAATAAACCATTAACTGGCGCAAATATTTTATTTTTCCCTACCAATAAAGGAAAATTAGCCCATAGTGTTAGTGATAATTTAGGCAATTATGCTTTATCGCTTACAAAGAACACAACTTATAATACATCTATAAGTTTTATGGGATTTATAACTAAAAAAGAGGTTTTAACTACCCCAGAAAAAGACAGTATTATTAATTTTATTTTAAAGGAAGACCCCAATAAATTAGAAGAAATTGTAATTAAATATAAAATTCCGGTAAGAATTAGAAAAGACACTACCACGTATAATACAGATGCGTTTACAAATGGTAAAGAACGTAAACTAAAACAAGTTTTAAAAAAATTACCTGGCGTAGAAGTGGATAGAAAAGGCAATGTTACTGTAAAAGGTAAAAAAGTAACGACACTTTTAGTAGATAATAAAAAGTTTTTTACGGGAGACACAAAATTGGCAGTAAACAACATACCTGCAGATGTAATTGACAAAATAGATGTTATAGAAGATTATCATGAAAATGCTTTTATGAAAGGTTTAGAAAAATCTGATGAAATTGCTATGAACATAAGCTTAAAAGAAGACAAAAAAAAGTTTGTGTTTGGAGATATAGAGGCAGGTTTAGGTATTAAAAACAGATATGTTTTACATCCTGCAATTTTTAAATATAGCCCAAAAACTAATTATAGTTTTATTGGAGATTTTAACAATACCAACAGAAAATCTTTTACTTTAAGAGATTATATAAATTTTGATGGTGGTTTAGACATGAATAACTTAAAAGAAGTTATTCAATCTCCGGTTGTAAAATTATTACGAAATCAAAATTTTACAGCTAGTAAACACAAATTTGCTGGTTTTAATGTGCAACATGCTAAAAATGAAAAACTGAGTATAAGTTCTTTTTTAATTGCACTATCAGATAAAACAAATGGTCGTGTAGAAAATTTCAGAAATTATTTAATAGATAATATTACCGAAAGATTAACCGAAGATGAAAGCAATAATCAGAATTTATTCTTAGGAAAAATACAATTCTTATACAAGCCAGAAGAAAACACAAGAATTAAATATTATACTAAATTTGAAACCACTTCGATAAACCAAACTATCGAAAACAATAGAGATTTAGCTAATTCTGTAATAAACTTTAATGAAAATAATTTAATTAATTCTGATAAAATAAATTCTCATTTAAAAGCAGAAAAAAAGTTTTCTACCTACCATACATCTCAAGCAATTGTAAATTTTAATTTTAATAAAATTGATGATTCCACAAATTGGTTAACAAACACTAATATTTTCCCTAATAATATTCCTATCAATGAGAAAGAAAGTATAAATGTTCTAAAAAAATCTTCAAGTGAAAAGTTTGAATATAATGCTGCCCTAAAACACTTTTGGATATTAGACAACGTAAATCACCTTTACTTTAATGTGGGTAATAATTACGAACAAAATAAATTTAAAAGTAATTTATTACAAAATAATATAGCTTTTAGTAATTTCTCTAATAATTTAGAACACAATCAATTTACAATTTTTACTAGTATTTTATATAAAAAATTAATTGGTGATGCTATTTTTACTGCTGAATTAAAATATCAAAATTACTACAGAACAACTTCAGATATTAATAATAGCTCTTATCAATCTAATTTACTACTTCCTAAAATTGAAATGGATTGGGACATTACCAATAGAAAAAAGCTAATTTTTAAATACAATCTTACAAATACATTTCCTAGCACAAGACAATTAATTTCTAATAACATTTTAAATAATTACAATAATATATATACAGGAAATTCGGATTTAAAAGAAACTTTTTATCACTTTATAAGTTTAAGCTATAGAAATTACAAAACCTACGGTTGGAGTTTTTACCCAAGTATTTATTATAAAATAAGAAATAATCAAGTTCAGAATATTTTTAATACTTCAACTATTTTTAATGTTATAAACCCTATTAACATTGATACTCCTAACAAATCTTTAACTACCAATTTTAGAGTTGTATATAATTATAAATACTGGAAAGCTACTGTATTAACAGAATATACAAATTCAAATTACGCAACATTTATCAATAATAATAAAATTAAATCCAACAACAATTCATTTATAACAAGAGCTAGTTTTAGAACTGTATATGACAATAAACCAAATGTAGATTTTTCATATTCTCAAACACATAAAGACAACACAAACTCTTTATTTAGTGCAATCTCTAATTTATCTGATTTAGATGTTGCTGTAGATTATGAGTACGAAAATTGGAAATTTAAAACTGAATATTTGCATAATTTTTATAAAAATAATGCTACTAGAAATACCAATTCATTTAACGAATTAAATGCTTCTATTTTTTATCAAAAAGAAAACAGTCCTTGGGGATTTGAACTATTAGGTACAAATATTGGCAATAATATTTCTAAATTAAATTCTACTTTGTCTTCAAATTTATTTTCTGAAAGAAGAACTCTTGTTTTCCCTAGAACATTTGTCGTAAAAGCAATCTACAAATTGTGATTTTGTAAATCTGTAACTCAAAATCTTATTTCTATTAAAAGTTCTAAAATCTGTTTTACAATCGATTATCAATAATACTTTGCACAACTTCCGGGTTTAACAATGTACTTATATCGCCTAAATTATCCATTTCATTAGCAGCAATTTTTCTTAAAATACGACGCATAATTTTTCCTGAACGTGTTTTTGGCAATCCTTCAGAAAACTGAATTTTATCTAATTTTGCGATTGGCCCAATTCGGTCTGCAATTAATTGATTGATTTCTTTTTTAAGATTATCATGATTTCTATATTCTCCGGCATCCTTTAAAGTAATATAACCGTATAAAGCGCTTCCTTTAATATCGTGCGGAAAACCAACAATTGCACTTTCTGCAACTGCAGGATGCTCGTTAATTGCATCTTCTATTGGAGCGGTTCCTAAATTATGACCAGAAACAATAATAACATCATCTACTCTACCTGTAATTCGGTAATAACCAACTTCATCTCTTAAAGCTCCATCGCCCGTAAAATAATTATTTTCGAAAGCAGAAAAATAAGTTTCTTTGTATCGCTGATGATTTCCCCAAATGGTTCTCGCAATACTTGGCCAAGGAAATTTTATACACAACCTTCCTTCTACTTGATTCCCTTTTAATTCTTGTCCGTTTTCATCCATTAAAGCTGGTTGAATACCTATAAAGGGTAATGTTGCATAGGTTGGTTTTGTTGGTGTAACATACGGAATTGGAGTAATCATGATTCCGCCAGTTTCTGTTTGCCACCAAGAATCTATAATCGGACTTTTCTTTTTACCAACATTGTCATTATACCAATGCCATGCTTCTTCATTTATAGGTTCTCCTACAGATCCTAAAACTTTTAGAGAAGATAAATCGTATTTATCTACAAATTCTGTTCCTTGCTTTGCTAACGCTCTAATTGCTGTTGGCGCTGTATAAAACTGATTTATTTTATGCTTTTCTACAATTTGCCAAAACCTACCAAAATCTGGATAACTTGGCACGCCTTCAAACATAACTGTAGTTGCTCCGTTTGCTAAAGGCCCATAAACAATATAAGAATGTCCGGTAATCCAACCAATATCTGCAGTACACCAATACACATCATTTTCTCTATATTGAAATACATTTTTAAAAGTATAAGCGGTGTAAACCATATAACCTGCTGTTGTATGTACCATTCCTTTAGGCTTTCCTGTAGAACCAGAAGTATATAAAATAAATAAAGGATCTTCTGCATTCATTATTTCTGCTTCACAGTCTTCAGGCGCGCAATCTAGTAAAGGTTGCAACCATTTATCTCGACCATCTTTCATGTTAATGTCTGAATTAATTCTTTTTGCAACTAAAACAGTATCTACACAAGCACAGTTTTCTAAAGCTTCATCTACAATTCCTTTTAAGTCTATGGTTTTTGCACCTCTATAAGATCCATCTGATGTAATTACTAATTTGCAATCAGAATCATTTATTCTTGTTGCTAAAGCTGTTGCAGAAAAACCTGCAAAAACAACAGAATGAATGGCACCAATTCTAGCACAAGCCAAGGTTGCAATAGCCAATTCAGGAATCATAGGTACATAAATACATACTCTATCTCCTTTTTTAATTCCGTTTTCTTTTAAAACATTTGCAAACTTATTTACTCTTTTATATAGATCTTTATAAGTAATATGTTCTGATGGTTCATTTGGGTTGTTTGGTTCAAATAAAATAGCCGTTTTATCTCCTCTAGTTGCCAAATGCCTGTCAATACAATTTTCTGTAATATTTAATTGAGCGCCCTGAAACCATTTTATCTCTGGTTTAGAAAAATCCCATTCTAAAACTTTATCCCATTTTTTTCGCCAAACAAAATGTTCTTCTGCAATTTCTTCCCAAAAATTTTCTGGTTCTCTAACAGATTTTCTATAAACTTGATAATATTCTTCTAAATGTTTAATGTGATAATTGCTCATAATTACTTTTATAGATTGTAAGGTATATAAAAATAGAAAATTATATTTGCTTTATGGATATTCAAATCATTTTTGAATCAATTTTATTTAATTGGCATCTAATTTCGCTGTTTTTTATAGTTGCAGTTCTATATTCTTCTGTTGGTTTTGGTGGTGGTTCTAGTTATTTGGCAATTTTAGCACTTACAGGAATCGTTTTTACACAAATTAGAGCAACTGCTCTTTTATGTAATATTGTTGTGGTATCTGGTAATGTATTTTTCTTTATTCAACAAAAAAAACTAAATTTAAAGAAAGTAATTCCGCTTGTTTTACTTAGTATTCCCTTTGCTTTTTTAGGAGGAAAACTAAAAATAAGTCAGCATCTTTTTTTTATACTATTAGGCTTTACATTGCTTTTTGCAGCAATAACCATGTGGCTTTCAAAAAAAATAGTTTCTTCAAATGAAGATAAAAACAAGTCTAAAACTATTAAAAATATAAGTTTTGGCGGATTTATTGGTTTTATCTCTGGAATGGTTGGTATTGGAGGTGGTATTTTTTTAGCGCCACTTTTACACCTTACAAATTGGGATACTCCAAAGAAAATAGCAGCTACAGCAAGTCTTTTTATTTTGGTAAACTCTATTGCTGGTTTGATTGGACAATATTCTAATCCTGATTTTAATATCGATTGGAATTTGACTTCAATTTTATTACTTACCGTTTTTATAGGTGGCCAAATAGGCAGTAGAATTAGTAACAACTTCTTAACTCCTATTCAATTAAAAAAGGCAACTGCAATATTAATTGCCTTTGTTAGTATTAGAATTTTGGTTAAATATTTATTTACCTAAAAGTAAATTGTTAAAAGTATATTGAATATTAATTGTGTATTTTCTACAATCCAAATATATTTGAACTTCATACTTATTAAACAATAAAAAACTATGATAGAAGTAATTTTTACATTAATTATGCTTGTACTTTTACAAGCGGTTCTTGGTTTTGACAACCTACTTTATATTTCTTTAGAATCTAAAAAAGCACCTGTAGCAGATCAAAAAAAAGTTAGAAAAACAGGAATCTTAATTGCCATTGTTTTAAGAATCGTTTTACTTTTTGTACTGGTTTCTATCATCGATTTTTTTCAAGAACCTTTTTCTTTTTTAACAGGTGAAATTAAAGATGTTGTTCATTTTGAATTTAACGGACACAGCATCATTGTTTTATTAGGTGGCGGTTTTATAATCTATACGGCTATAAAAGAAATTTGGCACATGATTGGTACTACCAATTTAGATGATGATATTGAAGGAGACTCTAAAAGAGCTAAATCTGCTAATGCAGTTATAACAAGTATTGTAATTATGAATCTTGTTTTTTCTTTCGACTCTATTTTAGCTGCTATCGGTTTAACTAGTGAAATCGAAAATTCTACAACTGCTTTTATTGTAATGGCAATTGCTATAGTTATTAGTGGTTTGTTAATGTTGTTTTTAGCTGATAGAATTTCTAGCTTTTTAGCAAAAAACAGAATGTACGAGGTATTGGGTTTATTTATTCTTTTTATTGTAGGAATAATGTTAGTTACAGAAGGCGGACATTTAGCACATATTAAACTTTTTGGCAACGAAATTGTACCAATGAGTAAAACTACTTTTTACTTTGTTTTAGCGGTATTAGTAATTGTTGATGTAGTGCAAGGAAAATATCAGAAAAAATTATTAGCTGCACAAAAGAAGCAATAATTTAAAATTTATATGTTAAAAAAGGTGTTTGTAAAATTACTAACACCTTTTTTTAAATTTCATCTAAGCTATCTTGAATTCTTTGCACAATTATCTGTAAAATTCTTCTATTTAATTCTGATGAATTTTCATCGAAAAACGCATATTCTTCCATCGAAAAATCTCCAATAATTAAACCTAGATTTAGGTTTTTAAAATTGATATCTTTTGTGAAAATAGCCTTTACTCTACTTCTTTTCTTTTGAGCTGTTAAAACAGAAAAATCAATTTTTCTTTTCTTTAAATAACTCTTAAAAAATGCAACTAACAAATTGTGTTGCATCTTAATAACTGGCCTTAAAGTTTTATTTTGAAAAACTTCTGCTTCAGACATATTATCTGTTATTAAATTTTCTAATACAGGTCTTGTTCTACTCATTTTCTAATAATTCGTTTAATTCTAATTGAAAATCGTATTGTAAATCTTCGTGCAGTTTTTCTATCGCTTTTTTTATCATTCTTACCTGTGTATCAAAAACACTTTGCAGACGTGTACTTCTGTTTATTGACGGTTTAAAAGCTTTTAATTTTTTACAAAAATACAGCAACAATTCTACTTCTGTTTCTTTTTTCTTAGAATAACGTATGTGTTTTTTTATTGATGTTAATATTTTTCTAACACTTTTTCTAATATAAAAAAAACTCTTAGTGTTAATCTCGCTAAACTGCATATCTACCTCTTCTTTTATAGTTGCTATAAATGATTCTTCATCATGAGATTCGAATAACAAATAGGCAAGCAATTCTTTATTTTCTTTTTTAAACCGAGCTAAATGCAGGCATAAATCTTTTAAATCTGAGGCAGATTTATGAGACAATTCATCTTTAAGTTGCTTAATAGTAACTGCTTTCATAAGTTTTAAAAAATTTAACCACAAGATAAAAAAACAATACCTCACAAAATTAAATTGCAAGGTATTATTAATCAAATTTAACCAATAAATTGGCTATTATTATTTAATACTTGGTATTTCTACCACTTCATTTACATCTGCGTCGTAATCTACTCCGTCTACTTTAAACCCGAATAAATTAAAAAACTCGTCGCTGTAACCTTTTAAATCTCCAATTTCAGCTAAATTTTCTGATGTTGCATCTTTCCAAAGTTCAGCAATTTTGGCTTGTACTTCTTCTTTCATTTCTAAATCATCAATTCTAATTCTACCTTTTTCATCTAAAGCTAAATCACCACCAAACAAACGTTCGCTATACAAACGCTGAATTTGTTCGATACAGCCTTCGTGAGTTCCGTTTTCTTTCATTATTTTAAATAATAAAGATATGTATAAAGGAATTACAGGTATTGCCGAACTTGCTTGTGTAACCAAAGCTTTATTAACAGAAACATAGGCATTACCATTTATTGCTTTTAAATCTTCTGCAATTGTAAAAGCCGTTGCTTCTAAATGATCTTTTGCAGCACCAATTGTTCCGTTTCTATAAACTGGTTTTGTAACTTCTGGGCCAATGTAAGAATAAGCAACTGTTGTAGCGCCTTCTGCCAATAAATTTTCTTTGCTTAGAGCATCCATCCACATTTTCCAATCTTCACCACCCATTACGGTTACTGTATTTTCTACATCTTCTCCTTCTGCAGGATTTATAGAAATTTCTGACACTATACCTGTATGAAAATCTACAGTTTTATTTGTAAAAACTTCTCCGATTGGTTTTAATACAGATTTAAATCTTTTACCTGTATTTGGGTGTTTTCTTACTGGTGATGCTAAACTGTAAATTACTAAATCTACTTGTCCTAAATCTTCTTTAATTAGATTTACAACTTCTTCTTTTATTTCATTAGAAAATGCATCGCCATTAATACTTTTTGCATACAAACCTGCTTTATGTGCATGTTTTTCAAATGCGGCAGTATTGTAATATCCTGGTGAACCTGGTCTTCCTTCTGTAGCTGGCTTGTCAAAGAAAACACCAATTGTTGCAGCATCAGAACCAAATGCACTTGTAATTCTAGATGCTAAACCAAAACCTGTAGAGGCACCAATTACCAATACTTTTTTTGCTCCGTCGATTTTTCCTTTTGATTTTATATACTCTATTTGATTGATTACGTTCTGCTCACAACCTGTTGGGTGAGATGTTAAACATATAAATCCTCTTGTTCTTGGTTCTATAATCATTTGTTGTTTGTTTGTTCTCTATGTTATAGTTGATTAAAATTTAAATCACTCGAATTGACATAATTACTGCCTAAACGAGTGAATTTGTTTACTTTTTATCGAACTAAATTCGAGATGATTTATTTTGAAGCTAAAAACTTCAGCACATTATTTTCAATTCTATTTAAAACATTATCAGTAGTTGCTTTTGTAAAAGCTTCTCCGGTAATTTGTTCATATAATTCTATGTATCTGTTAGAAATTTCAATGATTTTTTCATCGCTCATTTCTGGTATTGCTTGTCCTTCTTTTCCTTGAAAACCTTTTTCTATTAGCCATTGTCTTACAAATTCTTTAGACAATTGTTTTTGTGGCTCGTTATTATCTTGTCTTTCTTGGTAACCATCAGCATAAAAATAACGAGAAGAATCTGGTGTATGAATTTCATCAATTAAAACAATTTTACCATCTTTTGTTTTACCAAATTCATACTTTGTATCTACTAAAATTAAACCTCTTTTAGCTGCAATTTCAGTTCCTCTTTTAAATAAAGCTCTTGTATAATTTTCTAAAACGATGTAATCTTCTTCAGAAACAATTCCTTTCGCTAAAATGTCTTCTCTAGAAATATCTTCGTCATGCTCGCCATTATCTGCTTTTGTAGAAGGCGTAATTAAAGGTTCTGGAAATTTATCATTTTCTTTTAATCCTTCTGGCATTTCTACGCCACAAAGCAACCTTTTACCTAATTTATATTCTCTTGCTGCGTGCCCAGAAACATAACCTCTAATAACCATTTCTACTTTAAAAGGATCACATAAATGACCAATGGCTACATTTTCATCTGGATTTGCAAGTAACCAATTCGGAACAATATCTGCTGTATCATTCATCATTTTGGTTGCAATTTGATTTAAAATTTGCCCTTTAAACGGAATTTGTCTTGGTAAAATAACATCAAATGCAGATAATCTATCTGTGGCTATCATTACCAAAAGTTCATTATCTATATTATAAACTTCTCTTACTTTACCTTTGTAAACAGATTTCTTATTCGGAAACTGAAAGTTAGTTTCGTTAATTGTATTCATTTTAGTTGTTGTGTTGTTAAGTCTGCAAAAATAGTAATTTAAAAAGTTATTTTTTCTTCTTTTTTAAACGTTTTATTTGCTTTAAATTATCGCTGATTGGTGTAGCAGTTATTTCTGTTTCTCCTGGAATAAAATAGAAAAAATATGCCGAATTTTGTCCTATTTTTCTGACATCTAATTTTAGATTATCTTTGAAAACTAGAGTGTAATTTGGAGTGATTTCTCTAGATTGATATTTTTGTTTCATTCCGATTCCCATACCAGTTCTCATAGATACAAAAAGTAAAAAAAACAAAAACATTAACCCTGGCAATAGGTTGTTTTTATCTTCAATTTTAGCATACCTCTTATCCCATTTTTCTACATTATATATTTTTTGATACCATTTTTTAACTCTTAGATATTTATACAATTTAGGCATCCATCTGGTTAGATATAAATACAATAAACCAAACATAAAAATTAGGAAAAGAGATAAAATCCAATTATTTGCAAGCAAACTTATAGGAGATATTAAAGCATCTAAAATGGTGGTATAATTTAAATAAGTAACACCAAAAATTCCGTAGAAGATTGCATCACTTACAATTCCTAAAATTATTAAATACAGATAACCAATGTAAAAATAGTCTTGTAAACCTAGTTTATCTTTTTCTATTTTAATCATTTTCTATTCTGTTTCTATGCTTTTGTATGCAGAAATAATTTTCTTAACCAATCTGTGTCTTACAACATCTTTATCGTCTAAATAAACTTGTGCAATCCCTTCAATATCTTTTAAAGCTAGTAAAGATTCTTTTAAACCAGAAACTTGTTTTCTTGGTAAATCTATTTGGCCAGGATCGCCAGTAATTATAAACTTTGCGTTTTTACCCATTCTGGTTAAAAACATTTTCATTTGACTGTGTGTTGTATTTTGTGCTTCGTCTAAAATTACAAAAGCATTGTCTAAAGTTCTACCTCTCATAAATGCTAATGGTGCAATTTGAATGACTCCTTTTTCTAAATGAGACTCTAATCTTTCATGCGGAATCATATCTCTTAGCGCATCATACAAAGGTTGCATATAAGGATCTAATTTTTCTTTTAAATCTCCTGGTAAAAAACCTAGGTTCTCGCCAGATTCTACTGCAGGTCTTGTTAAGATAATTCTACGTACTTCTTTTTCTTTTAAAGCTTTTACAGCTAAAGCAACTGCTGTATATGTTTTACCTGTTCCTGCAGGACCAACTGCAAATAACATATCATTTTTAGCCATTAAAGTAACCATCTTACGTTGGTTTTCTGTTTGTGCTTTAATTAATCTGCCGCTAACACCATGTACTAAAACATCTTTTGCTTTTTTAGAAGCCGTTGTTTTTTCTTCGTTTCCGTTAGATGTTAAAATACGTTCGATACTATTTTCATCTAATTTATTATAACGATTGTAATATTTTATCAAACGATCTAATCTAATTTCAAACTCGTCTAAAAGTTCTGACTCCCCGTAAATTTTCATTTTAGATCCTCTTGCTACAATTTTTATCTTCGGAAAATATCTTTTTAATTGTTCTATGGTACTATTATGTGCCCCAAAAAAGTCTTTTGGGTTTATTTCTTCTAGCTCTATAATGCGTTCGTTCAAATGTTTATTTTTTATAGATTGATATCAATTTTATTTCAACTAAAAATAGCGAATAAAATTTCTAAAATGATTAGATTTGCGATAAATAGTTAACAACTTTTACACAATTAATTAACAGCTAAAAAATTAATGTCTCTAATTACTTTAACCACAGATTTCGGAACGAAAGATCACTTTGTAGGTGCTGTAAAAGGGGCTATTTACTCTGAACTTCCAGATGCGAAAATTGTAGATATTACGCATGAAATCTCGCCATTTAACATTACGGAAACTGCATATATCTTAAAGAATTCTTACAAAAGTTTTCCTAAAGGAACTGTGCATGTTATTGGTGTAGATTCTGAATTAAGTGAAGAAAACAAACATATTGCGTTAGAGTTGGATGGTCATTATTTTGTGTGTCCAGATAACGGAATTATTTCGATGATTGTTGCCGAATTTAAACCAACTAAAATTGTTGAAATTACAATTCATGACAGAATAGAAAGTAGTTTTCCTGTATTAGAAGTTTTTGTACAAGTTGCTTGCTTTATTGCTCGTGGAGGAAATTTAACTGTAATTGGAAGAGAAATATCAGAATTTAAAACAATAATAGAAATACAGCCAAAGGTAAATCAATCTCAAGATCAGATTATTGGAGGCATCGTTTATATAGATAACTACGGAAATGTAATTACAAACATCAGTAAAAAAATGTTTCAAGAAATTGGTAAAGGAAGAAATTTCGAAATCAATGCTAAAAAACACAAATTTACAAAAGTGTTTTCTAAATATAACGAAGTTGCATCTAACAGCGCATACAGTAATCAACAATACGAAGGCCATAAATTAGCTATTTTTAATTCTGCAAATTATATAGAAATTGCAATTTATAGAAGCAATTTAGATACTGTTGGTGGCGCTTGTTCTTTATTAGGTTTGGCATATCGAGATACGGTTACCATAAATTTTATTAACGAGCCAAAACAAGAATTTACCACTTTAAACTAAACTATGTTTGTAAGAATTGTAAAGATGAGTTTTCATCAGAAACACATACCTACTTTTTTATCAATTTTCGAAGAAAAAAAAGAATTTATTAGAGGTTCTAAAGGTTGCCAATTATTAGAATTATATCAAGATAAAAACAATCCAGATATATTTTTTACATACTCTTATTGGAACGAAGAACAAGATTTAGAAAACTACAGAAACTCAGCACTTTTTAAAGATGTTTGGGCAAAAACTAAAGTTTTCTTTAACGACAAACCTGCTGCTTGGAGTGTCGATAAAAAAGTTAGCTTACAATAAATGAATTTTAACTTCAATGAATATCCGGTTTTAAAAACCGAAAGATTAATTTTAAGAAAAGCAACCGATTTAGATGTTGCTGTTGTTTTAGAATTAAGGTCTAGTGAAGAAATAAATAAGTTTGTAGCTACAAAAAGAATTCAGAATTTAGAAGAAGCTTCTGTATTTATAGCTTCTTGTAATTCTTTATACAATCAGCATAAAAGAATCTTTTGGTTAATTGAGTTTCAAAATCAAATAATAGGAAGTATTGTTTTACATAACATTTCTAAAGTTAATAAATATGCAGAAATAGGTTATAAACTAAAGCCAAAATTTCATCAAAAAGGATTTATGTCTGAGGCTTTGCAAAAAGTAATTACCTTTGGATTTAAGAATTTAGCATTAACAACCATAGAAGCATTTACACATAAAAATAATATTGCTTCTATTGCGTTGTTAGAAAAACATGGGTTTGTTTTTTTACCAGAAAGAAAATGTAGCACATTTAATTATAATAGAATTTTTAAATTAGAAAGTAAATTTTAGGAATGATTGCAATACTAAAAAAAGAATTCAATTCGTTTTTTTCGAGTCCGATAGCGTATTTAGTTATTGGCGTCTTTTTATTAATTAACGGTTTATTTCTATGGGTTTTTAAAGACGATTTTAATATTTTAAATGCAGGTTTTGCAGATTTAAATCCGTTTTTTTATTTAGCTCCTTGGGTATTTTTATTTTTAATACCGGCAATAACCATGAAAAGTTTTGCTGATGAATATAGCAATGGTACTATAGAACTTTTAAAAACGAAACCAATTTCTAATTGGCAAATAGTTTTAGGTAAATTTTCTGCTGCTTTACTTTTGGTGATTATAGCAATTTTACCAACATTAACTTATGTATATACTGTTTATCAATTAGGTAGTTCTGTTGGTAATTTAGATATTGGTGCAACAATTGGTTCTTATATTGGTTTATTATTTTTAGCGGCAACGTATACCGCTATTGGCTTATTTACATCTACACTTTCAAAAAACCAAATAGTTGCATTTATATTAGGTGTTTTAATTACTTTTTTACTTTTTTATGGTTTCGACGCCATTTCAGTTTCTTTAGACAACAACTATGTTATTAAGAAATTAGGTATTAACGAGCACTTTAAAAGTATTTCTAGAGGCGTTATCGATACCAGAGATATTATTTACTTTTTAAGCATAACATTTTTCTTTTTATTCATTACAAAAACCCGTTTAGAAAATGAATAAATCTATAAAAAACATATCGATTATAATTGTTTTACTTGTAAGCATTAATTTACTAAATCAATCTTTTTACAAAAGACTAGACATTACAAAAGACAAGAGATATACTTTATCTGAAACTACTAAAAATATTATTTCTGAAGTTGATAAAAACCTATTTATAACAGTTTATTTAGAAGGTGATTTTCCATCAGAATTTAAACGATTACAAGTAGAAACTCAACAATATTTAGAAGAATTGTCTTCGCAAAATTCGAGAATAAAAATTAATTTCGAAAATCCAGACAACCAAAGAGAACCTTTAATAAAAAAAGGTATGATGCCCAGTCAATTAACTGTTGAAGAAGAGGGTAAAATGTCTGAAGCGATTATTTTTCCTTGGGCAGAGGTTAGTTTGGGATCTAAATCTACCATTGTTTCTTTATTACCAAATGCTATTGTAGCATCACAAGAAGAACAATTGCAAAAAGCTATTGAAAATTTAGAATATAGTTTTACAAATGCCATACATACTATTCAATTAAAAGCGCAAAAAAAAGTAGCCATAATTACGGGTAACGGAGAATTGAAAGATATTTATCAATATAGCTTTTTAAGTGAAGTAGCAAAAAAATATAGATTAGCAAAATTTACCTTAGATTCTGTAGAAAATAATGCTAACAAAACTTTACAAGATTTATCTAATTTAGATTTGGCAATTATTGCGAAACCTACTGTAAAATTTACGGATAAAGAAAAATTTGTTTTAGATCAATTTATTACCAACGGAGGTAAAACTTTATGGATGATTGATAATGTGCAAGCAGATCAAGATAGTTTGGCCAATTCAGGTAAAATGTTAGCGTATCCTAGAGATTTAGGTCTAACAAATTTATTGTTTTCTTACGGAATTCGAATAAATACAAGCTTGATTAAAGATTTATATTCGGCAAAGATTCCGGTTGCAACAGGTCAGGTTGCAAATCAACCGCAGTTTAAAAATTTAGATTGGTTTTATCATCCGTTAGTTAACGGAAATCCGAATAATACAATTACAAAAAACGTTTCTCCGGTTAGATTACAGTTTGCAAACCAAATCGATACTCTTAAAAATAATATTAAAAAAACACCTTTATTAGTTAGTTCTTTATTAACACAAAAAGTAGGAACACCAAAAATTATTGAACTACAATCTATTGCTGATGAAGTTATTGAAACAGATTACAAAGGGGGGCATCAATTATTTGCCGTTTTATTAGAAGGTTCTTTCAATTCAGCCTACAAAAATAGAGTAAAACCATTTAAAACACCGCTTTTACAAGAGCAATCTAAACCAAATAAAATGATTGTGATTTCTGATGGAGATATTGGGAAAAATCAAATTTTAAAAGGACAACCATACGATTTGGCTAGAGATAAATGGACGAATCAACAATTTGGAAACAAAGATTTCTTATTAAATGCTGTAGATTATTTATTAGATGATGCTGGTTTGTTAGATTTAAGAAACAAGACCTTAAAAATTAAAATGTTAGACAAACAAAAAGCTTATAAAGAAAGAACTTTTTGGCAGTTTTTAAACCTAATATTGCCTTTAATTTTATTAATTTCCTTTGGTATTACTTTTAATTATCTAAGAAAAAGAAAATATAGTTAATCAATTTATATGGATAATAAATCGTCATGAATAAAAGTGTAATCTAAAACTTTTTGCAATTTTTCTGATGAAATAATTTTCCATTCATAAACATCATTATTTTCAAATTCTGGCGTTTCAAAATCTCTACTTAATTTAGCAATTGTATAGAATTCTCTTCTTGTAGGGTGATGATTAGAACACGCATTTAAAGTAGTATTCCAACAATTTTGTGCTACAATTTCATGTATAATTTCTATACAATCTTCTCTATGAATCATGTTTACAAAGCCTTTTGGTTGCGGAATTTTCTTTCCGTTTTTAAACCAATTTGCAGGATGTCTTTCGCCTCCGTATAAACCAGCAAAACGAATTATTGTAGTTTCGAAAAAAGTGTTTTTTCTAAATAAATCTTCAATTTCAGTTAATGGTGTATTTAAAACATCATCCTCTTCCGTAACAACTTTATTAATTCTACCATATACAGATGTCGAACTAATAAAAATAACTTTTTGAACACTAGAATTTTGAATTTGAGATATCAAATTTTCGAAACCATCAATATCTTTTGAGGTAATTGCAATGATTAAAATATCTGTATTTAAAAAAGTATCAAACTCTTCAAATTCAGAAATATTAACAATATAAGATTCTATATCTAAGGCCTCTAAATCTGTAATTTTTTCTTCGGATGTAGTAGATCCTTTTACAAAATAACCTTCCTCTAAAAAAGAAACTGCTAAAGGCTTACCTAACCAACCACAACCTAAAATACTAACATTTTTCATTCAAAAAAATTATAAATTATCTAACAAGAAATTTCATCACAACAATTATCGTCTTTAATTAACTTGCAGGATAGTACAGCTAAAATTGCGCCTAAAATTGGTGCTAATATATATAACCAAAGTACTTTTATGTTACCAGTAACAATATTTGGTGCTAGAGACCTGGCCGGATTCATAGATGCATTTGTAATTGGACCTGCAAACATAGCTTCTAATAAAACAACAGCACCAACTGCAATACCTGCAATAATTCCCATTTCTTTGCTACCTGTAGAAACATTAATTATTACAAGCATTAAAAAGAAAGTTAATAATAATTCTAAAACAAATGCTCTTCCAACATCTACTGTTGGTATGGTAGCTCCTAAGGTCTCACTTGCAGGAAAAAGATATAATAATATTAAACTTGCTACAAAAGCCCCTAAAACTTGCGCAATAATATACTTTGGTACTTCTAACCAAGAAAACTTTTTTGCATATGCAAAAGCAATTGTAACTGCCGGATTAAAATGTGCTCCAGAGGTTTCTCCGAATGCATAAATCATCGCCATTACAATTAAACCCCAAGTTATTGCAATACCAACATGGGTTACATCACCTCCTGTAACTTCATTAATCGTCATTGCTCCCGTTCCGCAAAAAATCATAGAAAAAGTTCCTATAAATTCTGAGTAGTATTTTTTCATTTTTTAGAATATAAGCAACAAAGATACATTGCTTTCTTTTAAGATATTGTTAACATTTACCTTTAATAGATGTCGTAATTTTGATTTTAACTAAAAATTAAATTTTACATAAAATGAAAAAAATTATATTAAGCTTATTTGTTTTGGCTACAACAATTGCTACAAACGCGCAAATTGAGACCCCTGCACCAAGTCCGTTTCAAAAAATTGAACAAAAAGTTGGTTTAACAGATGTTACTGTTGAGTATTCTAGACCAAGTGTTAAAGGTAGAAAGATTTTTGGAGGTTTAGAAGACTTTGGTAAAGTTTGGAGAACGGGTGCAAATGAAAATACAAAAGTTACGTTTTCTACAGATATTACTGTAAATGGTAAACCCGTAAAAAAAGGTACCTACGCTTTGTACACAATTCCGGGAGAAAAAACTTGGGATATCATTTTATATACTGATGCAAACAATTGGGGAAATCCTGCAAAATGGGATGATACTAAAGTAGCTGCTAAAGTAACAGTTGCCGCACAAAACATACCTATGGTAATTGAAACATTTACAATTAGTTTTGATGATATGACAAATGATTCTGCAGTAATCGGAATTATGTGGGAAAACACATACGTTGGTTTAAAATTTGAAACTCCAACTGATGTAATGGTTTCTAAAAATATAGAAAAATTGATGAGCGGACCATCTGCAAACGATATGTATGCAGCTGCATCTTATTATTTAGAAGCAGGTAAAGACATTAATAAAGCAAAAACTTGGATTGATAAAGCGGTTGCAATGTCTGCAAATGCTCCTAAATTTTGGTATTTACGCAAACAATCTTTAATTCATGCAAAAGCAGGAAACAAGAAAAGTGCAATTGCTGCTGCAAAACAATCTTTAAAATATGCAGAAATAGCAAAAAATGCAGGTTATATTAAAATGAATAAGGCTTCTTTAAAAGAATGGGGAGCAATGTAATCTTCATTTACATATATCATAAAAAATCTCGAACGTTTGTTTCGAGATTTTTTTTGGCATATTTATCAATATTAAGTATCTAAAAATCAGCAATTAAATTAAAAACATTACATTCTTTTAAAAAAGTTTACTTTTATTTTTTTAAAAGTGTCACATTTTAAAAAGCTTTTTGTCTATAGAATAGAACCATTTTATTGGAAACTAATCAACCACATATAACCAAACTATTAGAGCGCTGCCAAAAGCAAGACAAAAATGCGCAGCTAGAATTATACAAATGCTATTATAAAGCTATGTATAATGTAGCTTATCGCATTTTGAAAAACGAATTTGAAGCAGAAGATTTGATGCAAGAAGCTTTTTTAACAGCTTTCACAAAAATGAAAATGTATAAAGGAGAAGTTACTTTTGGTGCTTGGTTAAAACGAATAGTAATTAATAAAAGTTTAACACAGTTAAAGAAAAACAACAGATATCAAGAAGTAAAGATGACAGTTGTTACTGATGATGAAGTTGAAGAAGAAACAATAGATTACAGAGGATTTAAAGCTAACACTGTACTTAATTGTTTGCAAAGTTTAAAAGAGAATTACAGAGTTGTTTTAAATTTACATTTAGTAGAGGGTTACGATTATGAAGAAATATCGCAAATATTAGATTATACAAATGAAAATGTAAGAACTACTGTTTCTAGAGCAAAGAAAAAATTAAAGCAAGTTTTACTTGCAGAAAATTTACAAACACAAGCATATGGAAGATAAATTACATCAATTTTTTTCTGAAAATAATTTTGATTTTAAAGAACCGAACGCTGGTCATTTAGAACGATTTGAAAGAAAATTAAACTATCCAAAACAAAAGAAAAATTCTTGGAAATGGTTAAGTGTTGCCGCTTCTGTTGTTTTAGTATTAGGTTTTTGGTTGGGTAGCAATCATCAAAAAAGGCAATTAGACTTAGCTGATGTTTCTCCTAAGATGGAAGAAGTGCAAAACTATTTTGTTTCAACAATTAATCAAGAAATTAAAACTTTAGAAAGTAATCGAAATTTAGAAACAGAAACCATTATAGAACATGCTTTAGAAGAGCTAGAAGAATTAGAAGATAGTTATAAAGTCTTTATTGTAGACCTTAACAAAAACGGTAAACAAAGAAGTGTGATTAGCGCAATGATTAAAAATTATCAAAGACGCTTAGACATTTTAGAAGAGACTTTAAACCAAATAGATAAATTAAAAAATTTAAACAATATTCAGGATGAAATTTATATTTAAAATAGCACTTTTTTTAACTTTTATCCCTTTTGTGGCTTTTGCAAATACTGATGATAAGAAACACGAAAGAACAAAAACGATATCTAAAAGTTATGCTGTTAATGAGAATGCAAAAGTTATTATTAATAACAAATATGGCGATCTTAATATAACAACATGGAATAAAAACTCAGTAGAAATCGAAGTAAAAATTACTGTAAAAGGTGATGACTTAGATGAAGTAGAATCTAAATTAAATTCTATAAAAATAGATTTTAATGCTACAAAATCTATGGTAGAAGCAGAAACAATTTTTGGCGAGAAGAAAAGTAACTGGTCTTGGTGGGGAAAAAGTAAAAACACCAATTATAAGGTAAATTATATCATTAAAATGCCAAAAACAAATGCTGTAGATTTAGACAACGATTACGGTAGTATTTATTTAGGAAACTTAATTGGCAACGCAGTTATTAACTGCGATTATGGTAAAATTTCTGTTGGGGAATTATCAGCAGAAAATAACGATATAAATTTAGATTACTGCTCATCTTCTACAATTGCTTACATGAAAAGCGGAGAAATAGATGCAGATTATTCTAAGCTTGTAATAGATAATTCAGAAAATTTAAAAATAAATGCAGACTATTCTACAATTAAATTAGATAAAGCTAAAACTGTAGATTTTAATTTAGATTATGGTTCTATAACAATTAATGATGCAGAAAATATAGACGGAAATTCTGATTATGTAGCTTTGCGTTTTGGCACGGTAAGAAAACAACTTTCTGTAAATACAGATTATGGTTCTTTAACAATTAAAAATCTTAAAAAAGGGTTTGAAAAAATAGATATTACGGGTCAGTATACAGGAATTAAAATAACGGTTGAACCAAATATTTCTTTTATGTTTACTATAGATTTACAATATAGTGGTTTTAAAAGAGATGACGACAAAATAGAACTTTACAAAAGCATTTCTAAATCAACAAAAAAATATTACGAAGGTAAATACGGATTAGGAAATTCAAACGCAAAAATAAACATCAATTCTCAATACGGAAGCGTTAGAATTGAAGAGAAATAAAATAAAATCAACCCAAAAAACGAAAATCATGTCAAAAAAAATAGCTCTAGCTTTTTTATTCTTATCACTAACTTTTTCTGTAAATGCACAAAATTGGTGGGGAAAAAGTGAAAAAATTAAAGGAAACGGAAATGTTGTAACTGTTAAAAGAAGCACAAATAACTATAGAGGTATTGCTGCTGGTGGTTCTTTTGATGTTATTTTAATAAAAGGTACAGAAGGAAACCTTACAATAGAAGGTGAGGAAAATATAATACCATACATAGAAACAGAAATTAATAACGGAATTTTAAAAATTAAATATAAAAAAAACACCAATATTAGAACAACAAAAAGGTTAACGGTTACGGTACCTTTTAAAGATATTGAAAGTGTTGCTTTAGGCGGTTCTGGTAATGTAATTAGTAAAGAAGTTATAAAATCTAATAATTTTAATGTAAGTCTTGGTGGTTCTGGTAATATCAACTTAAAAATAAACTCAGATGCTGTAAACACAAATATTGGTGGTTCTGGTAATATTGATTTAAAAGGAAATACCAACGAACTGCAATGCGCAATAGCAGGTTCTGGTAGTATCAAAGCTTATGATTTAACTACAGATGAAATCTCTGCAACAATTGCTGGTTCTGGTAGTATTAAGATTACAGTAAAAAATAAAATCAAAGCAAAACTAGTTGGCTCTGGTAGCATATATTACAAGGGAAACCCAAAACACATAGACAGTAAATCTGTTGGTTCTGGTAGCATCGTAGATAGAAATTAATAGAATTTTTAGTATAAAAAAAAGCCAAAATGAAAATTCATTTTGGCTTTTTTTAATCTATTTTTATACTTAATAATTTCTATATTGTTTGGTTTCTTCAAAAATATGATCTAATATTTTCTGGTCTTTCTCATCAAAAACTAAACTTCTTCTTTTCATTACAGCAGTTACTACCTCATACACTTTTTTCATTTGAAAGGTTGTAAAACCAGCTGCACCACCCCAACTAAAAGATGGTACAAAATTTCTAGGAAAACCGCTGCCAAATAAATTTGCACTTACACCAACAACAGTACCTGTGTTAAACATTGTATTAATTCCGCATTTAGAATGATCTCCCATCATTAATCCGCAAAATTGTAAACCTGTTTTCGCAAAACGACCAGACTCATAACTCCAAAGTTTTACTTCTGCATAATTATTTTTAAGGTTAGAATTGTTTGTGTCTGCACCTAAATTACACCATTCGCCTAAAACAGAATTCCCTAAATATCCATCGTGCCCTTTACTAGAATAGCCAAATATAACAGAGTTACTTACCTCTCCTCCTATCTTAGAAAAAGGACCAATTGTAGTGTCTTTGTATATTTTTGCACCCATTTTTACAACTGCATTATTACACATTGCAAAAGGACCTCTAATGTTAGAACTTTCCATAATCAAAGCATCTTTACCAATATAAATTGGTCCTTCGGATGCGTTTAATGTAGCAAAAATAACTTTTGCTCCTTCTTCTATAAAAATATTATCTTTATTTAAAACTTGAACTCCTTCTGGAATTGGTGCTGAAGTTTTTCCTTCTGTAATCAGTTTAAAATCTTGCTTAATAGCTTCTCCATTAAGCGTAAAAATATCCCAAGTATTTTTAACATGAATTACATCTTCATTAAAATCTATTTGCATGTATTGCTCAAAATCTACTTCTTCTTGCGAATCTGTGGTATAGAACGCAATTACATTATCTCCTTTAAAAATTGCTTCGTTCTCAGAAAGATTTTTAATTTTTTCTACTAAAGATTCAGTTGGACAAAAAGAAGCATTTATTAAAATGTTTTTTTCCATTTCTACCATCGGAAATTTTTCTTCTAAATATTCCTCTGTTATAGTTGTTGTAGTTAAACCTAAGTGTTTTTCCCATTTTTCTCGAATGGTTAAAATTCCTATTCTAATATCTGCAACAGGTCTTGTATATGTAAAAGGTAATAATGATTGTCTTGCATCACTATCAAATAAAATGTAGTTCATTTTGCTTTTTTTTGAAGTACACAAATTTACTGTAAATAGATTACAAAAAAAACTGATTCTTATAAATCACTACTATATAAAGCTTGTTTATCGTAAAATCCTTTAAAAATTAATAATTACTAAAATTTAGATTTGTATTTTTGATTTATGAAAAAAATTTTAGGCGTTTTAATATCTAGTGCAATAATACTAACTGTGTTGTATTATGTATTTATTTACTTTGTAACTTATAGTACAGGTGTAAGATCTGGCGAATTGATAAAAATTAGTAGAAAAGGAGTTCTAGTAAAAACTTGGGAAGGAGAAATTAGTCAAGGAATTTCTGGAGCACAAATTTTTGCTTTTTCTGTTGAAGATAAAAACAAAAAAGTTATTGAAGATTTACAGAAGCATCAAGGTAAATATGTAAAACTATCTTATAAAGAACGTTACACATCTTTCTTTTGGTTAGGCGATACCAAATACTTTATTACAGAAGTAACAAGAGAAGATTCACCACATTTTAGAGGAAAAAATTAACGGCATTATGAAAAAATTTAAAAGTATAGAAGAATCTCAATTAACAATAACAGAGTTAATGCTGCCTTCGCACTCTAATTTTAGTGGAAAAATTCATGGTGGTCATATTCTAAACTTAATGGATCAAATAGCATTTGCATGCGCATCTAAACACTCTAGTAATTATTGTGTAACTGCATCTGTAAATAAAGTAGATTTTTTAAATCCTATAGAGGTTGGTGAGCTACTTACACTTAAAGCATCTGTAAATTATACTGGTAGAACCTCTATGGTTGTTGGTTTACGTGTAGAATCTGAAAACATTAGAACCGGTGAAAAAAAGCATTGTAACTCTTCTTACTTTACTATGGTAGCAAAAGATGAAAATGGAAAAAGTACACCAGTACCCGGAATTATTTTAACATGTAAAGACGAAATTAGACGTTATGCAAGGTCTATTATTCGTCAAAAAGAAGGTAGAAATAGAACTTCTAGATTTAGTAGTAATTCTTTTAAAACGGAAGATTATTTAGAATTGTTAGCACAAAGTAACTCTAAAATCGAATTGAAAGATTAGGTATTTATATTTTTTATAAATGTTGATTATAATATAAGATCACTATTCTTTAGGCTTATAAATTACAATTATTTGAATAACGATTGCTAAAAAGATTAGAATATAAATTTCTAATTGAGTAAACAACTCTACAGTATCAATTGCCTTTTTACTAATAGACATTTGCCTACCTCCTTCGTTTAATTGAATTTTAGATAATTGGTATAAATTCTCTTTAACTCTTATTATAGCCTTTTCTAAACCTTTATTATTATCAAATTTATTTTTTATTAGCAATAATTCTAAATCGTTTACATTTTTAAGATTTTGTTTTAAATTATTAAAAACTTTAACTTCTTTAGCAGTTAGCTTTGTTTCTTCGTACTTTAAAATATTATTTTGTAAATCTTTGTTTATTTTTTTGTTTTCGGTTAAGAAAAAAACGGAGTCCGATTTTATGCTTGCCAATTCTTTTTCTTGAATAGCTTTAGACATTTCAAAAATCAAATCATTCACAACAAGTCTGTCTTCATAAATTGTAACCACAGAATCTTTAACACGTAAAAAATTATTTCTATCGATTAAATTTGTTGCAACAATTAGCACAAAAACCATTAGAATACCTAAAACCCATTTTACTTTATCATAGAATGCCATAATTTGTTTTTTTTTAGAAACTTATAAATCTAATATAAAAAATGACTCTAAAATATCCTAGATTTTTAACATGAATCTAAAGGGATGCATTATTAGATTTTGAATAAATCATTTTATTAAAAAAAACTCACTAATTGATTTCACTTAATCAATAATTAATTTTGATGTACATTTGAATATAGTTTTACAAAATGTTCAAAAAATTTTTTAAAAGCATAATGATAATATTTTTCTCTATCATTGGTTTACTAGTTATTACTTACTTTTTGGTAACAAAATTCTATCCTAGTTTTGGTGGTGACGTTTCTAAAAAAGAGCAATTAGTTTATCAGAAATCAAAACAATTTAAAAACGGTAAATTTAATAATGTGAACCCGGTTCCTAAAAATTTAGGATTTCCTGATAATATAAAATTAGTTTACAACTTTTTTACAACAAAAGTAGAAAATGGTCGCCCAAAAGAAGATTTAAAACCCATAAAAACAGACTCTTTGAGTATTGCCAACTATAAAGGCGAAGCAAGATTAATTTGGTTTGGGCATTCTTCTTTTTTGTTACAAATAGAAGGTAAAACAATTTTATTAGACCCAATGTTTGGTAAAGTTGCTGCGCCTCTTTCGTTTTTAGGTGCAAATAGATTTAATACTGATTTTCCTTTAGAAATAGAAAAACTACCTAAAATTGATGCTGTCATTTTCTCTCATGATCATTACGATCACCTAGATTATGAAACAGTTTTAAAAATTAAAGAGAAAACAAATCACTTTTATGTTCCGTTAGGGCTTAGTGTTCATTTGAAGTCTTGGGGAATTTCTAAAGATAAAATTTCTGAATTAGATTGGTGGGATGAAATAATGTTTAACAACTTAAAATTAGTGTGTACACCAGCGCAACATTTTTCTGGAAGAAAAATGAACAATGGGCAAAGTACTTTATGGTGTTCTTGGATTATTCAGTCGAAATCTGAAAACATTTATTTTAGCGGAGATAGTGGTTATGCAAAACATTTTAAAGAAATAGGCGAGAAATATGGCCCATTTGATATTGCTCTAATGGAATGTGGGCAGTACAATAAAATGTGGGCAAATATACATATGATGCCAGAAGAAACTGCTTTAGCAGGTTTAGATTTAAATGCCGATAAAATAATGCCAATACATTGGGCCGGATTTAAATTGGCTTTACATAGCTGGAAAGATCCAATAATTAGAGTAACTGCAAAAGCAAAAGAATTAAACTTACCAATTATAACACCAAAAATAGGAGAAGAAATTTTAGTTAAAGAAACTGCATCAACATATAGTAATTGGTGGCAAAATCTTTAGAAAAACTTTATCAAAATAAAAAAGCCTCTCTAAATTAGAGAGGCTTTTTATTAAACTAACTTTTTGGCATTACTTACTTTTTGCTTTGTAAGTGCAATTTCTATTACTTGCTTCATATCAGAAACATAATGAAATGTTAAGCCTTTTAAATAACTTTCTTTTATTTCTAGGATATCTTTTCTGTTGTCTTCACATAAAATTATCTCTTTAATATTGGCTCTTTTTGCTGCCAATATTTTTTCTTTAATTCCGCCAACAGGTAATACTTTTCCTCTTAAAGTTATTTCACCAGTCATGGCTAATTTATTTTTAACTTTACGCTGAGTAAAAGAAGAAATTAAAGAAGTTAACATTGTAATACCTGCACTTGGTCCGTCTTTTGGTGTTGCACCTTCTGGCACGTGTACGTGTACATTGTATTTTTCGATAATTTCTGGTTTAATTCCAAATTCTTCTGCATTAGCCTTTATATATTGCAATGCAATTGTTGCCGATTCTTTCATTACATTTCCTAGATTACCTGTAATAGAAAGATTTCCTTTTCCTTTAGATAAAATAGATTCTATAAATAAAATATCTCCACCAACTTGTGTCCAAGCTAAACCTGTTACAACACCTGCAACATCATTGTTTTCAAACTTATCTCGGTTTCTTGGTGTTCCTAAAATTTCTTCAATTTTTTCTGATGACAAAGCAATGTCGTATGCTTCTTCTAAAGCTATTGATTTAGCAGCAAAACGTACCACTTTGGCAACTTTTTTCTCTAAACCTCTTACACCAGATTCTCTTGTATAACCTTCTACAATTTGCTCTAATTGTTTTTTACCAAGCTTTAAATCTTTAGTAGTTAAACCGTGTTCTTTTAACTGCTTTGGTAATAAATGTCTTTTTGCAATTTCTACTTTCTCTTCTATTGTATAACCTGTAACATTAATCAATTCCATTCTATCTCTTAAAGCCCACGGAATTTGACCAATATTATTAGCAGTTGCAATAAATAAGATTTTAGATAAATCGTAACCAACTTCTAAATAATTATCATAAAAAGATTCGTTTTGCTCTGGATCTAATACTTCTAACATTGCAGAAGAAGGATCACCTTGATGACTTTGCCCTAGCTTATCAATTTCATCTAATACAAATACCGGATTCGAAGTTCCTGATTTTTTTAAATTCTGAATTAAACGACCTGGCATTGCACCAATATAAGTTTTTCTATGCCCTCTAATTTCGGCCTCATCTCTTAAACCACCTAAAGACATTCTTACATATTTTCTACCTAAGGCTTCTGCAATAGATTTTCCTAAAGAAGTTTTACCAACTCCCGGAGGCCCATACAAACAAATAATCGGAGACTTCATATCTCCTCTTAATTTTAAAACCGCCAAATGCTCTATAATTCTTTCTTTAACCTTTTCTAAACCAAAATGATCTCTATCTAAAACTTTAGTTGCATGTTTTAAATCGAATTTATCTTCAGAATAAATTCCCCAAGGCAATTCTAACAACAATTCTAAGTAACTTCTTTGAACACCGTATTCTGCTGCTTGCGGATTCATTCGCTTTAATCGGTTGATTTCTTTCTCGAACGTATCTGCAACTTCTTTAGACCATTTTTTAGTTTTGGCTTGCTTTCGCATTTCTTCTAATTCTTGATCGTTAGAAGCACCACCTAATTCTTCTTGAATGGTTTTTAATTGCTGATGTAAATAATATTCTCTTTGTTGTTGATCTAAATCTTCTCTTGTTTTAGACTGAATATCATTACGCAATTTTAATTTCTGAAGTTCTTTATTAAGGTTTTTTAACGCTAATAAAGCACGTTCTTTAAGATTATCTTTTTCTAAAATAACTTGTTTTTGCGCAACTGTTAAATCCATGTTAGAGGAAATAAAGTTTACTAAAAACGAATTAGATTTGATATTTTTTATTGCAAAAGATGCTTCAGATGGCAACATTGGGTTTTCTTTAATTACCTCTAATGCTTGCTCTTTAATACCGTCTATTATTGCATTAAACTCCTTTACATCATCTACATCCTTATCTTCTATCGCTTCTTTTACAGTTGCTTTTAAATACGGTTTTTCTTCTATTATTGTATCAATTTCAAAACGTTTTTTACCCTGAATAATAACCGTTGTATTACCATCTGGCATTTTTAAAACGCGTAAAATTTGCGCAACAACACCCGTTGTATGTATATCTTTTAAGCCTGGTTCTTCTACATCTTCATTACGTTGTGCAACTACACCAATAACTTTATCGCCTTTATTTGCGTCTTTTATTAACTGAATCGATTTATCTCTACCAGCGGTAATAGGAATTACAACTCCAGGAAATAATACTGTATTTCTTAAAGGTAATATTGGTAAAATCTCTGGTACACTCTCATTGTTTATAATTTCTTCATCTTCTGGCGTCATTAAAGGAATCAATTCTGAATCTTCATTTAACATGCTATTAAGCGACAAATTGTCTATTCTAACTACTTTTGGTTTGCTCATCTTCTATATATCTGTCATACTGACATTTGTTTTTATTTCACTAAAAACAAATACCAAATTTCTTATTACTAATTTATTGAAAATCAATATTTTAAAATTTAAAACATTGCATTTTCTACTTATAAAAGTCAATTGTTGTGCCAAAGGATATTTGCGCTGTAAAAACTATTACGATTGGTAAATTAAACCAATCGAATTCCGAACCTCATCTAAGGTTTTAATTAAAGTTTTAGAAAAATCAAAAGTCATAATATCACTTTGTTTTTTACCTTCTCTTAAAAGTTGATTAAAGTGTTCTATCTCGAAACTAAAACCAATAGTTTTGTAATTAAAATCGATAATTTCTTCTTTATCATCTAAGAAAACACTTACAGTTGTAGGCTCGTGAAAACGCGTGTTTATTTTAACAATAGATTTCTCGAATGTAAAAATTGCTTCTGTTGGTGTTTCCTTTAAGAAAGTACTTTTTAAAGATGCCTTTGCATTTTTATAATTAAAAGTCATATGGCATTCAGAATCTGCTCCGTTCTCAAAAAATGTTGCCTTTGCATTAATTTTTTCTGGTAAACCTAGTGTTGATAATGCAGTAAAAATTGGATATATTCCTATATCTAATAAAGACCCTCCACCAACTTCTTTCTTAAACAACCTGCTAGACTCATCAAAAGGTGTCATAAAACCGAAATCTGCTTTTAACTCTAAAAGTTTCCCAAACTTCTCTTTTTTAATCAGTTCTAAAACATATCTGTAATGTGGTAAAAAGTTTGTCCATAAACCTTCCATTAGCAGTACATTTTGCTCTTTAGCAACAGAAATCATTTTAGAAACCTCTTCTAAATTCATAGCAAAAGGTTTTTCACACAAAACAGCTTTATTATTTTGTAAACACAGTATTGTGTGCTCTTTATGAAAACTATGTGGTGTTGCTATATATACCGCATCAAGATCATCATCTTGTGCCAATTTAAAATAAGAATCGTATGCTTTTTTAACATTAAATTTCTTAGAAAATTCATTTGCTTTGTCTTGGCTTCTAGATGCTACTGCTACCAATTCGGCGTCTTTAACCGTAGCTAAATCTGCAGCAAACTTATTTGCTATTTTTCCTGGACCAATAATCCCCCATTTTATAATCTTATTTTTCATGTAATGCAGTTTTATCAATATTAAAAAATCCTAAGAAAAAGAAAAGTACAATTAAAGTAACAACATGTGTTATACTTAATGAAACATCATTTAAAATATCGTAAGAAATTTTAAAAATAGCCAAAGAGGTAACTATTAAAATTGCTTTACTTTCTTTATTAATTGCTTTAAAAACAAAGAATAAAGAAAAGAACAACACCAAAATACAACCAATAAAATTTAACCATAAATAGCTAATAATTGGTTCTAAACCAGCAGACTCTAATTGATAAATTCCGAAATAATAAATAGAACAAATTAAAATCTGAGTAATTACTGCGGATTTAAACACAGCGTTTCCGTTTACTTTTTTAAAGAAAAAAGCCAACAAGAAAATCCCTAGAACATTTCCGTAGAAAATAGAACCAATAATATTTACTAACTGTATTAAATTATCAAATAAATTAGCAACACATGCAACAGATATGGCAATTAAACCCCAAGCAAGTGTAAACCATTTCGATGCTTTTACATAATGTTCTTCGCTTTTATTTTTACTCACGTTTCTTTTGTACAAGTCGATAGTTGTTGTACTAGCCAGCGCATTTAGTTCTGATGCTGTAGAAGACATAGCTGCAGATAAAATTACCGCCAATAAAAGCCCTATTAAACCTCTTGGTAAATTGTTTAATATAAAATGGATAAATACATAATCTTTATCGTTGGTTTCTATTTGATTATTAATCTTCTTAATAACATTTTTTGATGAAGCTTTTAGTGCTAAATCTCTTGCATTTAAAGATTGAATTTGCTCTTTTTCATCAACCTGAAAACCATCTGCAAAAATTATTTTTTTACTATTTTCTATTGCTATGTGTTCGTTTTCTAACGCTTTGTATTCTTGTTGATACTTAGAATTTGTTACAGCGTCATTAACATTAGGATTAAAATTTAATGGCGATGGGTTAAATTGATAAAAAACAAAAACCATTACACCAATTAACAATATAAAAAACTGCATTGGCACTTTTAACAATCCGTTAAAAATTAAACCTAACTGACTTTCTCTAATCGATTTACCCGACAAATAACGTTGTACCTGGCTTTGATCTGTACCAAAATAAGAAAGCATTAAAAATGTTCCACCTAAAATTCCAGTCCAAATAGTATAACGATTACTTAGATCCGAAGAAAAATCTAAAACCTGCATTTTATTGCTTGCGCCGGCAATTTCTAACGCATTTGTAAATGTAATATTTGCAGGTAACTGACTCATAATCATAAAAAATGCAATTAACATTCCTATAAAAATGATAATCATTTGTTGTTTTTGCGTAACATTTACAGCTTTTGTACCACCAGAAACGGTATAAATTATTACTAAAAATCCTATAATTATGTTTAAGGTTAATAAATTCCAACCTAAAACAGCGCTTAAAATAATTGCTGGTGCAAAAATGGTAATTCCTGCTGCTAAACCTCGCTGAATTAAAAATAAAATAGAAGCTAAACTTCTAGTTTTTAAATCGAATCTACCTTCTAAAAATTCGTAAGCTGTATATACTTTTAGTTTATGATATATTGGTATAAAAACCAAGCATATAATAATCATGGCAATTGGCAAACCAAAGTAAAATTGCACAAAACCCATTCCGCTATGAAAAGCTTGCCCTGGCGTAGATAAGAAGGTAATTGCGCTAGCTTGTGTTGCCATTACAGACAAACCTATTGTCCACCATTTTGTATCATTTCCTCCTTTAATGTAGTCGGTTACATTTGCGTTTTTTCTTGTAACATAGGTACCGTAAGCAACAATAGAAATTAAAGTTACAGATAAAACAATCCAATCTATGGCGTGTAATTTACTTTCAATATCCATAAACTAAATTGTAAAATAATTAGTAATAAAATAAAATGCAATTATGTAAATAACATTGGCAATTAACACCAACGAATATTCTTTTTTCCAGGTATGTTTTTTTTGTTTCATTCTTATTTTTATTGAAGCAATTTCCTGCTTTCGCTACTCGCTGTTTCGTACCTCAACGAGCTTAAACAAACCGCTCAATCAGGGCTAAACTTGTTTGCATTTTTTTTAATGCTTAATTGTCTTTTTTACTTCTAAGTTACTTTTACCAACCGAAAGTAAATTTGAGAACAATTTATATGCCCCAGAAACACCTGCTGGTAATTCTCTAAAGAAACTTAAACCTGTATAAATGTAATTTCCTTTACCATACTTTGCAATTAGTAAACTTCCTTTTTTTGGTGTTTCACCTTTATCTTGCATCGATAAAATTGGTGTAAATTCTTCACCCCAAGAATTCGGAAAATACAAACCTCGTTCTTGTACCCAACCTTTAAAGTCGTTTTGAGTAATTTTATTAGGAAAATTTAAAAGTGGGTGTTCTTTTTCTAAAACAGTTACTTTTGCAAACTCATCTGTAACTCTATCTCTAGATAGATTTAATTTAAAAGGAGCTGCAACATCCACATTTCTATTGGTATTATACTGCACTATCATATTACCTCCTTTTTCTACATAATCTAATAAAAATTTTTGCTTAAATTTTAATTCTTTTACAACATTATATGCTCTAATACCTAAAACAATTGCATCGAATTTATGTAAATTTTTATCATTAATTTCTAAAGGATTTATCATAATAACATTGTAGCCTATTTGCCTTAAACTTTCTGGCACAACATCTCCGGCTCCTTTTATATAGCCAATATAATTGCCGGCTTTTTTAATATTTAATCGTACAATTTTTGCTTCAGAATTTAATAAAACACTTTGCTTTGGTATGTGGTTGTAATTAATTTCTACCAATTCTTTGTCAAATACTTTTCCGTTAGAAATGGCAACAACTTTTAATTTTCCTTCCGCTTGATTTTTTGGAGGTGTAACCTTAAAAGTAAATGCATTTTTATCATTTTTTTGATTGACTGCAAAATCAATATATTTTGGTAAAACCGTCCAGTTTAAAGGCACTTCTAAACGCAGTTTTCCTTTTACATTATTAGCTCCTGCTCTAACCTCTACAACAATATCTTTGGCATCATCATCAGAAAAAATTAGGACTTTATCTTTTAACTTCGTTGTAATTCTTGGTAAAATTTCAAAAGGCTCGTAAATCTCCCCTTTGTCTCTTTCTGCATATCTTCTTACAACATTTTTTGTGAAAATTATCGGGTTGCCGTCAATTATTAGATTAAACGATACTTTTGTTTCTCTTGGCGTTTCTGGCTTACCAATTAAACTTTGATTATCTACAGAATACATACCTAAAGCTGCATCTTTTCTTAACCAATAAGGATCTGAGTATGTATTTGTTTTTAAAGTAATTGTCTCTTTAAAATTAACTTTTTTATTAGTTGCTAACTCTATCTGTTTTTTAACTTTTTTATTATCTATAGTAGAAGTAACAGACTCTAATTCTATTGAAAGATTACTTCTGTTTAATGCTTCGAAACTTAAATTAATTACGCTATTTGGTGTGGCAGAAGAGCTTTCTGCAGAAGCTTCTAGATACAAACCTGCACATGCTTCTATTATTTCTTTTATTTGTTTTTTCTTAATTGCCCTCCAATGATTATCAGTTAACTTATCTATTAAAGCATAAGCTTCCATTAGTTTAGGTAAATGTATTTCTGGTTTCACAAAATCAAAATTTTCTTCAATTTCATATAAAATCTCGCCTATTTCACCTCCTTTATTTAAACGATTCCAAGTTGTGTTAATTCCTGAAAAAATATCGTTTTGATCTTTTAGTTTATCACCTTTTAAAAATTCGACATACTCTTTTTGAGAACCTCTTGTTGTTAATCTACCAAAACCTTGACATAAATGTTGGCTACTAGCCAAAGAGGCCAATTCGTTATTAGACATCCCTTTTAAAGGATAATAAGTACCTACATCAAAAGACGTTAATTTACCTTCTGTTGCATTTTTAAAATCTTTTTCATTTTTATAAAACCAAGAAGATGTGTTAAAAAACAAGCGTTTCGGTTGCCAAGTTTCTGTGTATTTTAATTGGTTTTTATAGACAGAATTATCTGCGGCTAAATCAAAAGCCTCTACACTTAACATTGCAGAAGTTGTATGATGCCCATGTGTTGTACCAGGCGTTCTGTGATTAAATCTATTAATTATTACGTCTGGTTTAAAATTTCTAATTGCCCAAACAACATCACTTAAAACCAATTCTTTGTTCCAGATTTCTAGTGTTTCATCTGGATGTTTAGAGTAACCAAAATCGTTAGCTCTTGTAAACATCTGCTCTCCTCCATCTACATTTCTAGCGGCTAATAATTCTTGTGTTCTAATTACACCTAATAATTCTCTTATTTCTGGACCAATTAAATTTTGTCCTCCATCTCCTCTTGTTAACGATAAATAACCTGTTCTTGCTTTTACATTATTTGCTAAATAAGCAATAAGGCGCGTGTTTTCATCATCTGGATGCGCTGCAATATATAAAGCAGTTCCTAAGAAATTTAATTTTTCAATCTTTTCAAAAATTTGATTCGAAGTTAATTTTGAAGGTTTTTGGGCAAAAATTGAAATCGAAATTAATAGAAATGCTAATGATGTAGGTAAAAATTTATTCATATTTATATGATTGATCAATGTAACAAAAGTAGTTTTTTCTAAATCAAATTAAATTTTGTTAACATAATTATAACGTTTCAAAAATCATCAATAAAAATACTAATAACCTGTTAATAAAATAATTTTTAAAGTCACATATTTAGAATATATTTGTAAATCAAATTAAGAAAACACATTACATGAAATTTATTGTATCTAGTTCGCAATTATTAAAACAATTGCAAGTTTTAGGAGGCGTTATAAATAGTAATAATACTTTACCAATTTTAGATAACTTTTTATTTGAATTATCTGAGAATGAACTTAAAGTTTCTGCATCAGATTTAGAAACAACAATGAGCTCTGTGGTAGAAGTAGAAAGTGAAAGTTCTGGTTCTATTGCTGTATCTGCTCGTTTATTATTAGATACTTTAAAAACTTTTCCTAATCAACCTTTAACATTTAAAACAGAAGGTGATAATACAATTGAGATAAGTTCTGACCAAGGTAAATATGACATGGCTTATTTTGGTGGAGACGAGTTTCCGAAAGCGGTTTCTTTACCATCGCCTAGTAAAACAGTTGTTCCTGCAAGTATTTTAGGTACTGCTATTTCTAAGACAATTTTTGCTGCTGGTAACGACGATTTAAGACCTGTAATGAGCGGAGTTTTCTTTCAGTTTAGCTCTCAGAGTTTAACTTTTGTTGCAACAGATGCACATAAATTAGTAAAATATTCTAGAACAGATGTTACTGCAGATCAAACAGCAGAATTTATCATGCCAAAAAAACCTTTAAATCTATTAAAAGGAATTTTAGGAGGATCTGAAAGTGAAGTAACTATTGAATACAATGATGCAAACGCTAAATTTACGTTTGATAACGTAGTTTTAGTTTGTAGATTAATTGATGGTAAATATCCTAATTACGAAGCGGTAATTCCTAAAGAAAATCCGAATAAATTAACAGTAGATAGAGCTTCTTTTTTAAACTCTGTTAAACGTGTTTCTATTTTTTCTAGTAAAACTACGCATCAAATTCGTTTAAAAATGGCCGGAACAGAATTAAATATTTCTGCAGAAGATCTAGATTTTGCAAACAAAGCAGACGAACGTTTAAATTGTGATTACCAAGGTGATGATATGCAAATTGGTTTTAACTCTCGTTTTTTAAGTGAAATGTTAAACAACTTAAGTTCTAACGAAGTATTAATTGAAATGTCTTTACCTAACAGAGCAGGAATTTTAACACCTATTGATGGAACAGATGAAGGTGAACAAGTTACAATGCTAGTAATGCCAGTAATGCTTAATAGTTAGTAAAAACTTACTTTATAATATATTAAAACCACAACTAAATAGTTGTGGTTTTTTTGTTTACTTTTAAAAAATGAATTTTCTAGCACACCTCTACTTATCTCAAAACAATAAAAATATTATGATTGGTAATTTTATTGCAGATCATATTCGCGGTAATAATTACAAAGAGTTCTCTATAGAAATTCAGCAAGGTATTTTTTTGCATAGAGAAATAGACACATTTACAGATGCACATGAAATTGTTAGAAAAAGTAAGAGAAGATTACACCCTAGATATAGACATTATAGCGGCGTAATAATTGATATTTTTTATGATTATTTCTTAGCTAAAAATTGGAATAATTACTCTGAAATTCCTTTAGATATTTACACTAAGTCTATCTATCAATTATTTAATGAAATTAAAGACGAACTGCCTGTAAAATCTCAAAACTTTATAAAATATATGATTGAATATGATATTTTATTCAATTACAACAATAAAGCAGGTATTGCAAAGGTTTTAAACGGAATGAACACCAGAACCAAAGGCTTATCTCAAATGAATTTAGCTATTGAAGATTTAGAAGTATTAGAAAATGAACTACAAGAGGATTTTACCTTGTTTTTTAAAGATTTAATAGCATTTACAAATATCAAATTAAAAGAAATTAAAGCAATCTAATGAAAAGAAAATCCTTACTAATTATCACCTTTCTTATACTAATTATTAATGCTTGTAGCAAAGACAAAACTGTAGGTTTCATTGCAGAAAAAGCAATGGTTGTTTCTGCAAGAGAAGAAGCTTCTAAAATTGGTGCTGCAATTTTACAAAAAGGCGGTAACGCATACGACGCTATGATTGCGACACATTTAGCATTAGCAGTTGTGTATCCTGTTGCTGGCAATATTGGCGGTGGCGGCTTTATGGTTTATAGAAATTATGATGGCACAACAGGTGCCTTAGATTTTAGAGAAAAAGCACCAATTACAGCACATCGAGACATGTATTTAGATTCTGTTGGTAACGTTATTAAAAACAAAAGTACTTTGGGTGCATTTGCTGTTGGTGTTCCGGGTTCGATTGCCGGAGTTTTTGAGGTTTATAATAAATTTGGAAGTCTTCCTTTTAAAGAACTAATTCAACCAGCAATAGATTTAGCAAAAAACGGAATAACCGTAACAGAAAAACAAGCAAAATCTTTAAACAGCGCCACAGAAAGGTTTAAAAAAGTTAATAATTATGCTACCGTTTTTGAAAGTGAATGGAAAAAAGGCGCCATTTTAAAACAAAATGAATTAGCACATACTTTAGAACGTATTCGTGATTTTGGTAAAGACGGATTTTACAAAGGTAAAACTGCCAATTTATTTGTTGATTATATAAAAGAATTAGGCGGAATTATATCTCTTGAAGATTTAGAAAAATACAAAGCAATTTGGCGTAAACCAATCAGCTTTAATTATAAAGATTTTAAAATTACTTCTATGACTTTGCCTGCTAGTGGCGGAATTTGTTTAGCACAAATTTTAAAGGCAATAGAACCTTATGACTTATCAAAAATAGAACATAATTCTACAAAATACATTCAACTTTTAACCGAAGCAGAAAGACGCTCTTATGCAGACAGAGCTAATTTTTTAGGTGATATAGATTTTGTAAATGTGCCAGTAGATAGCTTAACAAATGCTAAATACATCAACAAAAGAATGGAAAGTTTTTCTTGGGATAAAGCAACACCTTCTTCAGAAGTTTCTCATGGTAAAATTCTAGGTTTTGAAAGCGATGAAACCACTCATTATTCTATTGTAGATCAATTCGGAAACGCTGTTTCTGTAACTACAACTCTAAATACTGGTTACGGTTCTAAAGTTGTGGTAAAAGGTGCCGGATTTATTTTAAATAATGAAATGGATGACTTTAGTAGCAAACCTGGCGTACCAAATGTTTATGGTTTAGTTGGTTCTAAAGCAAACTCTATTGCTCCAGAAAAAAGAATGCTAAGTTCTATGACACCAACTATCGTAGAAGAAAATGGTAAATTAAAAATGGTTGTTGGTACACCTGGGGGTTCTACAATAATTACTTCTGTTTTACAGAATATTTTAAATGTAACTGAGTATAAAATGGGTATGCAAGAATCTGTAGATCAACCTAGGTTTCATCATCAATGGCTGCCAGATGTAGTTCGAATGGAACCGAACGGTTTTAATGAAGAAACAAAATCTAAATTAGAAACTTTAGGTTATAAAATTCTAGAGAGAAACTCGTTAATAATTGGTAGAGTTGATGCGATTTTAGTTCTACCAAACGGAAAACTAGAAGCGGGTGCAGATAAGCGAGGTGATGATGCTGCAGCTGGATTTTAAATATGTAACAATGCAAAAAATTATATCCCTTTTTATAATAACTCTTTTTTTTACAAACTGTAAAAAAAATGAATTTTATATAACAAAAATTAAAGAGCCAAGTCCGAAATACCCAACTCTTTTTTATGAATTTCCACTTCTGAACGGATCAGAAGAAATTGCGAATAAAATTAATAGAGAAATTGCAAACGAACTTTTAGATATTAATTTAAACGATAAGTATAAGAGTATTTTTGAAAATGTTTGGGCAACCGAAAATAGACCTATGTCTAGGCTTTCATTTTTAAATTATAAAGTAAATACACTAAATCAGAATATATATTCTGTAACTTTTTATTCGGAAGGTTGTGGCGCCTACTGTGAAGAATTTGATATTTCTTATAATTTTAATTTAAGAAATGGAAACAAAATAACTTTAGATACAATTTTAACGTCAAAAGGTAAAAAAGAATTAATTAAAATATTATCTCATAAAAAAAGAAAGAAAATAGAAGATTATATTGTTCATTTAGAAAATAAGAAAGCAACCATCGAAGACAAAGAAATAATTAATGAATCAATATGGCTTTATAAAGATTGTTTAAATAGTTTACCTTTTAAAACTTTAGATTATATCGACTTTAAAATTAAAAAAGATTCTATAATTTTAGAATCTGGTAGATGCTCTAATCATGCAATGAGAGCGTTAGATGACTTAGATAATTATTCGTATGCATTTCATATATCAGACATAGAAACATATTTAAACAAATACGGTCTTAACACATTAACTAATCAAAATTAAAAAAATGACACAACCATTCCATTTAGCTATTCCTGTTCAAAACTTAGAAAAATGCAGAACTTTTTATAGAGAAATTTTAAATTGTGAAGAAGGTAGAAGTACAGAAAATTGGGTAGATTTTAATTTCTTCGGACATCAATTAGTTATTCATCAAAAAGATGGTTTTAATCCAGAAAGAATTTCTAATCCTGTAGATGGTCATGATGTACCTGTTCCGCATTTCGGAGTGGTTTTATCTTGGGAAGATTGGCATGATTTATCAGAAAGATTAAAAAAACACAACACTAAATTTATTATTGAGCCTTGTATCCGTTTTAAAGGCAAAGTAGGCGAACAAGCAACGATGTTTTTTCAAGACCCAGAAAAAAATGCTTTAGAATTTAAAGCATTTAAAGATATGAACCAGTTATTTGCAAAGTAAGCACGTTTTTTTATGATTTATTTAAGTTTGAATTTCTGTATCTTTAATGATTCAATCAAACTTTATACTCATGAAAAAAATTACATTCTTACTTTTTGTAATTCTCAGTTACACAAGTTTTTCACAAGGAACACGATTATTAAGGCAACCTACTTTAAGCAATAGTCAAGTTGTTTTTGTGCATGCTTCAGATTTATGGAAAGTCTCTTTAAATGGCGGTAATGCGGTTAGGCTTACTAGTGATGAAGGTTCTGAATCTACACCTAAATTCTCTAAAGACGGTAAATGGATAGCTTTTACAGCGCAATATGACGGCAATACAGATGTTTATGTAGTTTCTGTAAACGGTGGCGAGCCTAAAAGATTAACGTATCATTCTGCTTCTGACAATGTACAAGGATGGACGCCTAATGGAAAAATATTGTTTAGATCTAACAGAGAAAGTAAACCTACGCAAACTAGTAAATTTTATACAATTTCTACGGATGGTGGTTTGCCAGAAGCCTTTGATATTCCGAGAGCTGCTTATGGTGAAATATCAGAAAACAATAAGTACATCGCCTACACACCAATTACGAGTTGGGATGCTGAATGGAGAAATTATAGAGGAGGACAAGCAATGCCAATTTGGATTGTAGATTTAAAAACCAAAGATTTAATTAAAACACCACAATTAGACAACGAAAGGCATGTTAACCCTGTTTGGTATAAGGATGATGTTTATTACATTTCAGAAAGAGATTATACTGCAAATATTTGGTCTTACAACATTAAAACTAAGCAAGAAACACAAGTTACATTTCATAAAAAATTCGATGTAAAAAATATTGATGCCAATAATAATGGAATTGTTTACGAACAAGGTGGTTTTTTACATTTTTTAAATCCAGAAACTAAAGAAACCAATCAAATTGTAATAAACGTTAAAGGTGATTTAAATTACTCTAGAACAAGATGGATGGATGTTTCTGGCAGAAACTTAACCAACCCTAATGTTTCGCCAAAAGGAAAAAGAGCCATTTTCGAATACAGAGGAGAAATTTTTACAGTACCAAAAGAAAATGGTACTTGGCGAAATTTAACCAATTCATCTGGTGTTGCAGATCGTTCTCCTATCTGGTCGCCTAAAGGAGATAAAATTGCTTGGTTTTCTGATAAAAATGGCGAATATGAACTAGTTTTAGCCGACCAAAACGGAAATAATCAAGAGTTTATAAAATTACCAAATCCTACTTTTTATTTTCAACCAGATTGGTCTCCAAATGGTAAATTTATTGCCTATACAGATACCAATTTTGTAATTTGGATTATCAAATTAGAAACAAAAAAGATTGTAAAAGCAGATGCAGATGGTTTTGCACATCCTAATAGAACTATGAATCCTAAGTTTTCTCCTGATAGTGATTGGATTGTGTATGCAAAACAAAACGACAACAGTTTTAAATCTATTTACACATATCAATTAAGTACTCAAAAAATTGTTCAAATTACAGACAAAATTGCAGATGCAATTTCACCAGTTTGGGATGCTTCAGGTAAATATATTTACACTTTAGCAAGCACAAATTATGGTTTACAAACGGGTTGGTTAGATATGTCATCTTACGACCCTAATGTTACAAGATCTCTATACACAATTGTTTTAAATTCTACCGATAAAGCGCCTAATCTTCCAAAAACAGACGAAGAAGAAGAATCTAAATTAAAATCAGATGAATCTAAAAAGAAGGAAAATAAAAAAGAAACTACTCCAAAAACTATTATTAATGAAAATGGAATTTTTGACAGAGCTGTCGCTTTAAATTTACCAGAAAGAAATTATGTTGGCTTATTAAAAGGTCCAAAAAACAAAGTTTTTGTTGCAGAATCTATCCCTAACTCTAGAGGTTTAACTTTACATAGTTTTGATGTAACTAAAGAAAAAGCAACAACTTTTGCTACCGGTGTTTCTTCTATGACTGCATCTAGTAACGCAAATTCTATTTTATTATCTAAAGGAGGTAGCTGGAGCATCAACAAAGCTAGTACGGCAAAAGCTGGTAAAGAAAACTTAAATACCAATTTAAAAATAAAGGTAGATCCTAAAGCAGAAGCACATCAAATTTTTAAAGAAGGATGGCGTTATATGAGAGATTTTCTATACGTAGATAATGTTCATGGAGCTCCTTGGAATGATATATACGAATGGTATTCTCCGTGGATAAATGATGTAAAACATAGATCTGATTTAAACTATGTTGTAGACATTATGAGTGGTGAAGTTGCTATTGGCCATTCTTATGTTTCTGGTGGAGATTTCCCAAATATTGACAGAGTTGGGGTTGGTTTACTGGGTGCAGATTTAGAAAAGAATCGAGGTTTTTATCGATTTAAGAAAATTTATAAAGGTGAACGCTGGAATCCGAACATTTTTGCGCCTTTAGGTTTGCCTGGTATCAATGTAAATAAAGGTGATTATTTAGTAGCGATAAATGGTACAGATTTAACTTCGGATATGAATCCTTATAAATTATTAGAACAAACCGCTGGTAGAGAAATTTACATTAAGGTAAATAATAAACCATCTCGAAAGGGTGCTAGATCAATTTTAATTACACCAACAGCTAGTGAAAGAGGTTTAAGAAATATCGATTGGGTAGAAAGTAATCGTAGAAAAGTTGATAAATTATCTAACGGAAAACTTGCTTACGTTTATGTACCAAATACAAGTAATCCTGGTTTTACATCTTTTAATAGATATTATTTTTCTCAACAAGACAAAAAAGGAGTTGTAATTGACGAAAGAAATAATGGCGGTGGATCTGCTGCAGATTATATGATAGATATTATGTCTAGAGAAGTTGTTGGTTATTTTAACAGTAAAACTGAGAGCAGAAAACCTTGGACAACTCCGATGGCAGGAATTTGGGGACCAAAAGTGATGATTATTAATGAAAGAGCGGGTTCTGGTGGAGATTTACTACCTTATATGTTTAAAGAAAAAAATTTAGGACCATTAGTTGGCACAAGAACTTGGGGTGGTTTAGTTGGTACTTGGGATACTCCGCAATTTATTGATGGCGGAAGAATGGTTGCACCAAGAGGTGGATTTTACGATATTGATGGTAATTGGGCCGTAGAAGCAGAAGGTGTTTCACCAGATATTGAAGTGCATCAAACACCAAAAGAGGTATTATCTGGTAAAGATCCTCAATTAGAAAGAGCAGTTTCTGAAGCTTTACGTTTATTAAAAGACAACGAGTTTATTTTAAAACCAGAGCCAAAAGCACCTATTCGATCTAAAAGACCAAAAGGATATCAAAAAGACAATTAAAATGATTAAAATAATTCCCACTTTTGTGGGAATTATTATTTTATAAAAATTTTTATGTATTGAATTTATTAGAAACCCATTTTGTAAAAAAATTAGAGAAACCGGTTCGTTTTCAAGAATACAGCGTCGGAATATTTAATGCTATACCAACAAAATCAGGAATTAAAAAAGCTATTAAAAAAGGACATATTTTTATTGATGATAAAATAGCTTCAACTGGAAAATATATTTCTGGAGGTGAAAAAATAGATCTTTTTGAATCTGAAAACACCACTACTTTTGAGAGATTGAAATTAAATTTAGAAGTTTTATTTGAAGATGATTATTTAGCAATTATTTACAAACCTGCTGGTATTTTAGTTAGCGGTAATAAATTTGTAACTGTTACAAATGCGTTATCGCAAAACCTTATTAAGAGTTCGCTTGCAGATGCAGTAAAACCGCAACCAATTCACAGATTAGATTACCCAACAAGTGGTTTACTTTTGGTTGGTAAAACTAGTTTATCTATCATTGAACTTGGTAAATTGTTTAAAGAAAAGAACATCAAAAAAACATACTTTGCAATAACAATTGGTAAAATGAACGCTAAAGGCTACACAGACAAACCAATAGATAATAAAGAAGCTTTTACAAATTATGAAGTTTTAGAATCTGTAACTTCTAAACGTTTTGAGTTTTTAAATTTAGTAAAGCTAAAGCCAGAAACAGGAAGAAAACATCAATTAAGAAAACATTTATTCTCTCTAAAAAATCCTATTTTAGGCGATAAAGAGTATTTTCTACAAGATAAAATATTAAACGGAAAAGGTTTGTTTTTACACGCAGCAAGTTTAGATTTTATTCATCCGTTTACACAAGAAAAAATTACTATTTCGAAAGAATTACCAAAAAAGTTTAGAAAAATTTTCCCGAATTTTTAACTTCTTTCATTGTTTTAGTAAGTCTATTTATCAATTCGTAAATTTCTTCTTCGTTATAAGTAGCAAAACCCATTCTCATGGAATTGTGCCCAGAATTTGAAGCGTCATAACGTTGCCACTCTCCTATTTCTAATTTGTATTTTTGGGCAATTTCAGAAACTGATTTCCAGGAATATTTTTTGTTTAAAGTCAACCAAACTGCCATTCCTCCTTTTGGAATTTCAAAAGTGAAAACATCTTTGAATTTATCTTCCAAAAGCCTGCAAAACAAATCTCTTCTCGTTTTATAAACCTTCATTACTTTTTTAATATGTCTGTCTAAATCGCCATTTTTTATAAACTCTTCAAACGTTAATTCTAACAATGCATCTCCTTGTCTGTCAATAAACCTTCGTTGATTTGAAGCTTCATTTACAAACTCTTTTGACGCAATTAAATAACCAACTCTAAAAACTGGTGCTACTGTTTTACAAACAGAACCAATATAAATTACGTTTCCATTTGCATCGTGACTTGCCAAAGGTAAAATCGGTGAATGATTGTAATTAAAATCGTAATCGTAATCATCTTCAATAATTGCAAAACTGTATTTTTTTGCTAAATTCAATAAATGAATTCTTCTTTCTGCCGACAAAGTTACAGTTGTTGGGTGATGATGATGAGAAGTAACATAAACTGCTTTTATAGATTTCTTTTTACAAATTTCTTCAATTTCTTGAATATTTAAACCATTTTCATCCACAGAAACTCTTGCTAAATTTGCTTCACTTTGTAAAAATGTGGAGTCAGCTGATGAATAATTTGTTTCACCAATTACAATGAAGTCATCCTTTTTTAACAATAATTTAGAAGACAAATATATTCCCATTTGACTTCCTCTGGTTATTAAAATATTTTCATAAGAAACAGATAAACCTCGTGTTTTATTCAAGTAGTTAGCCAATGTTTTACGCAACTTTTCATTTCCGAATAAAGAACTATAAGACATTTCTTTATAAATATGTTTTCTACTACAAATTCTTCTGTAAATTCTTGCTATGTCTTCTGTTGGTGTTAATCTTGCATCAGAAATTCCATCATTCAAATACATAAAACCATCTTTCTTTTCAGGAAATTTCCTTACTAATTCTTCATTTTTATAAAAACTAAAACCAGTTGTATTTGTTTCTTTTCCCTGATTATCAAATTTAAAATCTTGTACATGTAATTCCGGTAAATTGGCATTTACAAAAGTTCCTTTTTTGGCTATACTTTCTACCCAACCTTGCAACATTAACTCTTCGTAACATGCTACTACTGTTTTTCGATGAACCTCTAATAAAGTAGATAGTGTTCTACTACCAGGCAACTTAGTATTGGGTAAAAGTTTTTTATTTTTAATTAATTGTATAAATTGATTTGACAATTGTACATATAGGGCTTGCCTATTATTTCTATCTAAATTTATACTTGTTTTATATGGAAACACAAACTGGACTATTATTTATTTTAATTCTGGATCACTTTAAGAGTCCATAAATATACTATTTTTGAGTAATAGATAGATAAATATGTTAGAAATTAAACCAAATTGCGAGCATTGTAACAAAGCTTTACCTAATACTTCTACAGAAGCAATGATTTGCTCTTTCGAGTGTACTTATTGTAAAACATGTGCTTTAGAAATTTTTGAAAACGTGTGCCCAAGTTGTTCGGGTAATTTTGTGGAACGACCAATTCGTCCTACAAAAATGATTGGAAAATATGCCGCTTCATCAAAAATTGTACATCAACCAAAAGATTTAGCAAAAGCAAAATTAAATACAAATCAGTATAAAAATATTCATCCGTCAAAAAGATAAAACATGGAATATCAGCAATCGAAATTAAATAGAGTAAAACGAGGCGCAAATAGAGCAAGTTATGATGTAGAAAAAATCAATGCTATTTTAGATGCAGGTTTTTTATGTTATGTTGGCTACATTTATGATGGCAAACCAATTACCATTCCGATGGCTTATGCACGAAGAGAAAACAAGATTTACATACATGGTTCTATAGGAAACAGAATGTTGCAAGCAATTTTAAAAAGTGGCGAAACTTCTATTACTGTAATGCATTTAGACGGTTTAGTTTTGGCAAGATCTGGCTTTCATCACTCGGTAAACTACAGATCTGCAACTTTGTTTGGAAATTTAACTAAGGTTGAAAATGATATTGAAAAAACAGAAATTCTAAAGTTAATTGTAAACCAAATGGTACCAAAACAATGGAATTCTTTAAGACCAATAAATGAAAAAGAATTAGATAGAACTCTAGTTGTAGCTTTTAAAATAGAGACGGCTTCTGCCAAAATAAGAGATGTTGGTGTTAATGATGAACCCGAAGACTACAACACCGATGTTTGGGCTGGAGTAATCCCAATAAAACAAATTGCAAAATTCCCAATTGCTGATGAAGGTAAACCAAAGAAAATGGAAATACCTAAACACATTTTAGAATATTATGAAGAAAACAAATCATAACTTATATAAAATTGATAAATTTACAGCCTAATTTATCTAATATTCATGAAGAAGTTTTTCAAAATTATAGGTTTTCTATTTTTAATTTTAATCTTATTTTTAGGTATTTATTACTTTGCTAATAACGAAAAATTACCAAACGGAGTAAAAGGCGAACAAGCAGATACCTTAGCTTCTAAAATGTTAAATGCACTAAATAAAGATGCTTTTGACGCTACAGAAATTATAGAATGGAATTTTAGAAACGAACATTTTTATGTTTGGCACAAACAAGAAAATTTAGTTGAAGTAACTTGGGATAATAATAAAGTACTTTTAAAAACTAACAATCCATCAGATTCTGAAGTTTATATAAATAATAAACTTACTAAAAATGAAGATTTAATTAAGCAAGCAAAAAGTTACTTTAATAACGATTCTTTTTGGCTAATTGCACCTTACAAAGTTTTTGACAGCGGTACAGAAAGACGCCTTGTAAATTACGACGATAATGAAGCTCTTTTAATTACATACAAAACGGGTGGCTCTACTCCTGGAGACTCTTATCTATGGATTTTAGATGAAAACAATATCCCGATTTCTTATAAAATGTGGACCTCTATAATACCTCTTGGAGGTGTTTCTGCAACTTGGTCTGATTGGAAAGACACTCAATCTGGTATAAAATTACCAACCAAACATAAACTATCGCTTTTTGGTTTAGAAATACCAATTAATGATGTAAAAGC
>JAHDHO010000079.1 GCA_020631275.1 Polaribacter sp.
ATAAAATTGAATTTTTAAGTTTAATTTTTTAATGAGATCTTCTGCGTGTTTATATGTTTGTACTGTATTATAACCTGTGTCACACCAAATAACTTTTATATCTTTTTTAATTTCTGTTACCGCATTTAAAATAACAACTTCATAAGGCCTAAAATTTGTAGTTATTACTGCATTTTTAGCTATTGAAATTGCCCAAGAAATAATTTCTTTTGGGCTTTTATCTTTTAATTTTTCGTTTATTTTATCTAAATCTAGGTTCATTATTTTCCCCATTTTATTTTGTTCCAAATTCGTTCGTGAAAAAAGTATAATAAGAGCTTGGTTACAAAATCAACAGATGCAATTGAAGTTGCTAAACCTATTTTACCTGTTAAAAAATAAGATACAAGTAATGTATCTAAAGTACCTATAAGTCTCCAGCTTAAAGCTTTTATCACACTTCGTAAAGGTTTTTCAGAAGTTTTATCTTCTTTAAAACCTCTACTTTGTGCTTTTTTACTAAAAATGATTTGATTTAAAATCATAGTTATTAATTAATTCAATAACCCTACTTATTTAGTAGGACAATGCAAACCTACGTTATTTTTTGTAAGTTTTACAATGATTTGAATCAATATTTAAACAAACCCTATAGATTTAGTAGATTAATAATAAAATCAAATGAAAATTGCGAATATTAAACCAAAAAGAGTTTAACATAAAGAATTTTTTACTAGTAAAATTATGTAATTTAATTTAGCACTTGCAAAGGTCTGCTAATGATGTGTTTCTAAAAATATCTAATGTATTGTCTCTTACTTTAATCATTAACCGATGAACAGAACATGCATTTTCATCAGGACAGTCATCACATTTTTCGTAAAAATTTAAACTTACACAAGGCACCATAGATATTGGCCCTTCTAAAATTCGCATCACAGTTGTCATAGGTATATCCGAAGGACTTTTAAGCAGATAATAACCTCCTCCTTTTCCTTTCTTTGAACCTAAAATTCCGTTTTTACGAAGAGTTAACAAAATAGTTTCTAAAAATTTTAGAGAAATATTTTCGCTTTTAGAAATTGTAGCAATAGCAACAGGATTTTTATTTTCTTGTTTCGCTAGATAGGTAAGCGCTTTTATTCCGTATTTTGTCTTTTTTGAAAGCATTAATTTACTAGATTTTAATCAATAACCTCTATTTGGTTGTATGGCTTTTATCTAAACTATAAAAGGTAGCTTGTGCATAATCTGTAGTATCACCAGAGTTATTTAAATGATAAACACCAGCTTTAAAATACATGTATTGCCCACCAACATTATATCCGCTTTTAACCATATCTACAGTTTTAGAAACATCATCTTTACCGTCTCTACTAATTGTAACTGTTAAACTATCTCCAACAACTTTTATCGAATAAGTAAACTTTTCATTTAATGCAATTCCGTTTGCTGGGTTAGAAGCACTACTACTTCTAGAACCAATTAATTCGTACCATTGTTCGCTACCATTACCATCTGTTGGTTCATGTGCAAAATAAATAGAACCTAAAGCATTTTCTTTTAATTTTCTGTAATAAATTCTTACAGGCTCATCGTCATTTGCGTGTATTTGACCAATTACCAATCTACCAATATGGCTACTATTACCAGTTGTTGTAACATGATTAATAGCTAATGTAGCATTCATTACTCCGTCGTAACCAGCAGCAGCATTTAAATCGGCAGAAGGTGCTGTACCAAAAACCCAATTATTTTTATTTACACCTTTAGTACTAATACTTGTATCTACACCTCTTAACATTTCTCTTAGTTCTACTCTAGTATAATTTGTGTTTGCAGAAGTTTTAAAACCATTTACTGGACATTTAAAAACCATTCCGCCATCATCTGATGTATAAAAATACTTATTATTTTTATATTTATTATTTAATTCGCTTACAGTAATTGTGGTTGCTATGCCGTTTCCGTTATTTTCTGGAACGCTTAAATTCCATGTAGATAAATCAAAGTTTTCTGATGGTGCGTTTGTAACATTTTCTTTACCAGCTTGCTTCACCTCAATTGTTTCTGATAAACTTCCGCCAGAAACTTGTATAATTCCTGTACGAAGATTTAATGTAGTATTTTCTAAAACAGTAACATCAATTTTACCATTGTTAGCACTAGAGGTTGGTGTTACAGAAATCCAATTTTGATTTGTAATTACATCCCAATCTATATTAGAAGAAATATTTACTGATTTTGTTTCTTCTTGAGCAGTAAATTCTGATAATGAATTTACGGTTAATTTTTCTATAAAAATATCTTCAGAAGTTTCAGCAGAACTACCGCAACTTACAAATATGGTAAGAAATGAAATGAATAAAATACTTTGTAATGATTTCATAAAACCTTTTAAATTATTAAACCTTAAAGGTAGTAAAAAGAATAATTAATTATTGATTTATTGTAAAGCTTGTTTTAAATCGTCAATAATATCTTTAACATTTTCTAAACCTACAGATACACGAACCAAACCATCTGTAATACCAACTTCTAAACGATCTTCTTCTGATAAACGCCCGTGTGTTGTAGAAGATGGATGTGTTACAATTGTTCTAGTGTCACCCAAATTAGCAGATAAAGAACACATTTTAATTTTATTTAAAAAATTTCTTCCAGCCTCTACACCTCCTTTAATTTCAAAAGCAACAATATTTCCGCCCAATTTCATTTGCTTTTTTGCGATTTCATATTGTGGATGCGATTTTAAAAAAGGGTATTTCACCAACGATACTTGTTCGTTCTCTTCTAAAAACTGAGCAACTTTTAAAGCATTTTCTGCATGTTTTTCTACTCTTAAAGCCAGAGTTTCTAAACTTTTAGACAAAACCCATGCGTTAAAAGGCGACATTGCTGGCCCTGTATTTCTAGCAAACAAATAGATTTCTCTAATTAAATCTTTGCTACCAACAGTTACGCCACCTAAAACTCTACCTTGTCCGTCCATTAATTTTGTAGCAGAATGAATAACCAAATCTGCACCAAATTTTATTGGTTGTTGTACATAAGGTGTAGCAAAACAATTATCTACAATAAATATTAAATTATGCTTTTTTGCAATTTGACCTATAAGTGCTAAATCTAAAATATCTACTGCCGGATTTGTTGGCGTTTCTATGTAAATAATTTTTGTGTTTTCTTGAATTAGACTTTCAACTAAATCTACTTCATCAACCTTAAAGTAAGAAGTTTCAATATTCCATTTCGGCAAATATTTTGTAAACATACTATGTGTAGACCCAAATACAGATCTACATGAAACAACATGATCGCCTGCATTTAATAATGCCGCAAAGCTTGAAAATATTGCAGACATACCTGTCGCAAAAGCATAACCTGTTTCTGCACCTTCCATTGCAACAACTTTATCTACAAATTCTGATGTGTTTGGGTTTGTAAATCGACTATACAGGTTACGTTGTTTTTCTTCGGAAAAAGAAGCTCTCATTTCTTCTGCATCATCAAAAACAAAACTCGATGTTAAATATAAGGGTGTAGAATGTTCTGAAAACTGACTTCTTTCTGTCTGATTTCTTATTGCTGATGTTTCAAAATGTTTGCTCATGTTTATGATTTAATAATTCTGAAACAACTTTCAGAATAACCTTTTTTATTAATTATTATGTTTTGCCAATCTTAAAATATCTCCAAATACACCTCTTGCAGTTACACTTGCTCCGGCTCCGGCCCCTTGAATTACAATTGGTTGTTCGCCATAAGACTCTGTATAAATTTCAAATATTGCATCAGAACCCTTTAAAGAACCCAAAGGTGTAGATTTTTCTATTGACACTAATTTCACTTCTAAATTCCCTTTTAATTGTGATAAATCTCCGCTTAATTCACCAATATATCTTAAAACATGATTTGGCTCTTGATTTTCTTTTAAAGTCTGATATTCGGTATTTAATAACTCTAAATTTTCTAGAAAATTTTCTGCTGTACCTTCTCTTAAATTTTCTGGAATTAAGTTTTTGATAACCACTTCGTCTAACTCATTTTCTAATTCTAATTCTCTAGCAAGTATCAATAATTTTCTAGCTACATCATTACCTCCTAAATCTTCTCTAGCATCTGGCTCTGTAAAACCTTTATCAATTGCTTCTTTTAAAACATCAGAAAAAGGAACATTTTTATCAGAAAAATTATTAAATAAATAACTTAAACTTCCAGAAAAAACACCTCTAATTTTGGTTATATTTTCTCCAGATTCATGTAATAAACGAATTGTATCAATCAAAGGTAAGCCTGCACCAACATTGGTTTCGTATAAATATTGTTTTTTATATTCTTTTAACTTTGCTCTAATTTCTTTATAAAAATCAAAAGATAAAGTATTTGCAATTTTATTACAAGATACTAAATCGAAACCAGCTTCTATTAAAGGTACATAATTAGCCACAAAATTTACACTTGCAGTATTATCTACAGCTATTAAGTTTTCGAAATGATGTGCTTTTGCAAAGGCAATTATATCATTAACACTTACATTTTCTTCTCCACTTTCTAAAAGATTCTCTTTCCAATTTTTAGAAACTCCTTCTTTTTTTAACAATACTTTTTTAGAATTAGCTACAGCAAAAACATTTAATTGTAGTTTTCTTCTATCTAAAACAGACTTTGTGTTTTCTATAATTTGATCTACTAATGTACCACCAACCAAACCTTTACCAAAAACAGCAATATTTATTTTTTTTGTAACACCAAAAACCTGCCCATGAATTACGTTTACAGCTTTGTGTAATTCGTTTCTTTTTACCACCAAACTAACATTTTTACCAGTTACTGTGTTGTTAAATAAAACGGGTACAATTTGATTTTTAATTAGAGCATTATACGGAAGATGAAACTCACTTAAATCTTGGCCAATAATAGAAATTACAGCTACATCTTTTACAACAGAAATCTGATTAACATCTTGCGAATAAAAATCATTTTCAAACTCTTTTTCTAATGCATTTATTGCTTCTTCAGATTCGTTTTCTGCTATTATTAATCCGATTCCTCTTTCTGATGAACCTTGCGATATAATGCTAACACTTATATTTCTATCGCTTAGAGCTTTAAAAATTCTAGCATCTACACCAACTTTACCCAACAAACCTCTACCTTCAAAATTTAGCAAAGCAACATCTTCTATCGTAGAAATAGATTTTATTCCTTTTGTTGATGATTCTGATGTAATAAGTGTTCCTTTATCTTCTTTATGAAACGTGTTTAAAATTCTAAGATTGATGTTTTTTTCTATAAGTGGTATAATTGTTTTAGCATGTAAAATTGTTGCTCCGAAATTTGCCAGTTCATTTGCTTCAGAAAAAGACAGCTGTTCTATCTTTTTGGCATCTGCCACCAAATCTGGATTTGCAGTAAAAATTCCGCTAACATGTGTGTAATTCTGCAACTCTTCTGCATCTAAATAATTGGCTAATAATGCAGCCGTATAATTACTACCATTTCTACCCAATGTAGTTGTTTCTCCTTTTTTATTTGCGGCAACAAACCCACTAACAACATTAATTACGTTACTATTTTTCTTAAAAAAAGCAGAAACATTCTCTTTTGAAATTGCCGTTATTGGTTGTGCATTACCAAAATTTTCGTCTGTAATTATTAAAGATCTAGCATCAACTGCATTTGCTGGTACATTTATTTCTTCTAGTAAATTTGCTACTAATTTTACAGACAATAATTCTCCTTGCGCTAGAACTTCATCTTTTATTTTAATACTATAATCTCCTAATAAAAAAACTCCTTCAAATATGGTTTCTAATTTTGTAAATTCTGATGTAAAATCTATTTTATTTGTTGGCTCTTGCTGATATTTTTTAAACTCTTCAAATTTAGATTTATACTCTTTTTTAGTTGCAGCAAGATTTAGAATTTCTTCTAAATCGTTGGTTGCATTGCCTCTTGCAGAAGCTACAACTGTAATTTTTTTATTTTCTTTATAATTTTTGGCAATGATACTTATTGCACTTTTTAAGCCTTTACCATTGGCTAAAGATTTCCCTCCAAACTTTAAAACTTTCATCTTCTTTTCTCTGTAATCTTTATTAAAAATAGGTGCTATTATTTTCTCTAATTGATCATATTCTATTAAAAATGCATCATGACCATGCACCGAATTTATTTCGTTATAAGTAACATTGTCTTTTGTTAATGCTAACTTTTTATGAGTCTCTCTATTTTCTTCCGCAGTAAAAAATAAATCAGAATCTACACCAATAATATGAATGTTGGCTTCTATCTTATCTAAGATTTCTTCAGATTTTAAACCTCCATTCGTAACATCAATCGTTTTTAATAATTGATTCATTAATTTATAAGACGATAATTGGTAACGTTCTTGTAGCTTTTTACCATGATGCAACAACCAACTTTCTACATCAAAAATATCTGAATTTACTTTTTTTGATCGATGAAAACGTTCTTTAAAACTCTCTGGTGTTCTATAACACAACATTGCATGCATTCGTGCATCGTGTACAGGATTACTAGAATTCACCAAAAATTGTTCTTGAATTTGGCAATTGGCTATTAACCAATCTGTAGATTTCCAGTCTGTTGCAATTGGCAAAAAATGTTTGGTTAATTTCGAATTTAAAACAAGCATTTCCCAAGCAATTCCACCACCTAAAGAACCACCAATCAAAGCAAATATTTTGTCAATTTTTAATAATTTTAATCCTTCTAAAAAAATATTCGCAACATCTCTTGCTATAAAATCTTTATAATTTTCTATTAAATAACCATCAAAACCATTGCCTGGTATATTAAAAGACAATACGGTGTAAACCTCTGTATTAATTGCTTTATTTAGACCAACAATATCTTGCCACCAACCATCAATGCCCGCAACATTAGAATTACCTGTTAAAGCATGATTGATTAAAACCACAGGAGCCGAACCTAATTCTTTACCAAAAACTTGATAACTCAAATTTAATTCAGGAATTTTTGCCCCAGCTTCTGTGGTAAAATTTTTTATTTTGATATGTTTTAGTAATTCTTTCAATTAAAAACCGATTTATATTTCTGAAAAAGCTGCTTTTAAATCTGCTTTTAAATCTTCTATATCTTCTATACCAACAGATAAACGAATTAAATCTTGAGAAACACCAGCACTTTCTTGTTCCTTTTCATCTAATTGTTGGTGTGTTGTGCTTGATGGATGAATAATTAAAGATTTTGTATCACCAATATTTGCCAATAAAGAGAAAATTTTTGTTTTATCTGCTATTGTTTTTGCAGCTTCAAAACCGCCTTTTGGACCAAAAGTTACAATTCCACTTTGCCCATTAGGTAAATATTTATCAGCTAAGTCTTTATATTTACTACTTTCTAAACCAGGATAATTTACCCAAGCAACTTCTTCTTGCGCCTCTAACCATTTTGCCAATTCTAATGCATTTTTAGAATGTTGCTGTATTCTTACCGGCAATGTTTCTAAACCTTGAATAATGTTAAAAGCATTGGTAGGACTTAATGCACCACCAAAATCTCGTAATCCTTCTAAAATTAATTTAAAAGTATATGACGCAGCACCTAAAGCTTCGTAATACTTTAATCCGTGATATCCTGCAGAAGGCTCTGTAAATTCAGGAAACTTACCATTTGCCCAATTAAAAGTACCAGCATCAACAATTGCACCTCCTAAAGAAGTTCCTTGTCCGCCAATATATTTTGTAAGTGAATGTATTACAATATTTGCTCCGTGTTTAATAGGATTTAATAATGCAGGTGTTGCTACAGTATTATCTACAATAAAAGGAACTTCCGCAGCTTTAGAATGTGCAGCTATTGCTTCTAAATCTAAAACATCTAATTTAGGGTTTCCTAAAGATTCCACAAAAAATGCTTTTGTATTTTCTTGCACAGCATCTGCAAAATTATCTGGATTAGAAGCATCTACAAAAGTTGTTGTAATACCAAATCTTGGTAAGGTAACGCTTAATAAATTATAAGTTCCTCCGTACAAACTACTCGAAGCCACAATATGATCTCCAGCCTTTAAAAGCGTTAATAAACCTGTAGAAATTGCAGCCGCACCAGAAGCAAAAACAACAGCTCCGATTCCGCCTTCAACAGCCGCCAATCGGTCTTGTAAAATTTGATTTGTAGGATTATTTAAACGTGTATAAATAAAACCTAATTCTTTAAGCGAAAATAAATTTGCCGCGTGTTCTGAATTATCAAAAACATATGAAGATGTTTGATAAATAGGAACTGCTCTTGTACCTCCGTTTTGTGTTACGTCATGCCCTGCATGTAATGCGTTTGTTGCTAATTTTTGAGTACTCATTTTTCTATTTTTTTGAGTTAATAAATGATTAAAACAAAAGTTGAATGCATCAATTTATTGTTGATGTACTTACTAGAAAAATGTTATTAAGAAAATAGAAGTTTCCAGAACAGGAAAATTCTTTTTTGTTATCTATCCAAATACAAAATATTTAGGTAGAATGTAGCACCTTCTTTATTTCTAAAGGGTTGCTAAGGCTTCATCGGGTCTAATCCCTTCACCTTTCTTGATAACATTTCAATAAGTTATTGAACTTTGTGAGTACAAATATATGTTCAGAAAAATTTAATATCCTAATAAAATCGTAATATTTTTTTTTCTGCTACAAATTTCACATTTTATTAAGCTAAGTTTTAATTATTCTTTAAAAACAACGTTTTAAAACTCTTAAAATTGATTTATTGATGATACTATCATAAATAATTATGATAAAAAAGTAGGCGTTTTAATTTTATAATGTATTTTTGCAGTCGAATTTAGAGGAAAAATTTGAACTGATTGCAACCTCATTAAAAAAATGCTAAAGCAGTAATTATCTACTTCTTTTAGCGACTACGCAATCAATTTTAATTTTCTACAACATTTAAAAGAAGAATATTATGTCATATTTATTTACCTCAGAAAGTGTTTCTGAAGGACATCCAGATAAAGTTGCAGATCAAATTTCTGATGCTTTAATAGATAATTTTTTAGCCTTTGACAAAACAAGTAAAGTAGCTTGTGAAACATTAGTTACAACTGGGCAAGTTGTGCTAGCGGGTGAAGTAAAGTCTAAAACTTATTTAGATGTACAGCAAATTGCAAGAGATGTAATTAATAAAATTGGTTATACAAAAGGAGAATACATGTTCGACGGAAATTCTTGCGGTGTTTTATCTGCTATTCACGAACAATCGCCAGATATTAACCAAGGTGTAGATAGAGCAAAACCAGAAGAACAAGGTGCCGGAGACCAAGGAATGATGTTTGGTTACGCAACAGATGAAACTGAAAACTATATGCCTTTGGCTTTAGAGCTGTCTCATAGATTATTAAAAGAATTAGCCGAATTACGTAGAGAAAACAAAGACATTACTTACTTAAGACCAGACGCTAAATCTCAAGTAACTATAGAATATTCTGATGATAATGTACCACAAAGAATTGATGCCATTGTAATTTCTACTCAACATGACGATTTTGATAAGTCTGATGATGTTATGTTAGCAAAAATTAAAAAAGATATTGTTGAAATTTTAATTCCTAGAGTTGTCGCAAAATTACCTGCTCATATTCAAAAATTATTTACAGACAATATTACATATCACATTAACCCAACTGGAGTTTTTGTGATTGGTGGACCACACGGAGACACAGGTTTAACTGGTAGAAAAATTATTGTTGATACTTACGGTGGTAAAGGTGCACACGGTGGTGGTGCTTTCTCTGGTAAAGACCCTTCTAAAGTTGATAGATCTGGTGCTTATGCAACAAGACACATTGCAAAAAACTTAGTTGCTGCTGGTTTATGTAAAGAAGTTTTAGTGCAAGTTTCTTATGCTATTGGTGTTGCGAAACCTACAAGTATTAACGTAGAAACGTATGGTACTGCAACAGTTGGTTTATCCGACGGAGAAATCAGTAAAAAAGTAGAAGAAATTTTTGATATGCGTCCTTATTTTATTGAACAACGTTTAAAATTAAGAACACCAATTTATTCTGAAACTGCCGCATATGGGCATATGGGTAGAACTCCAGAAGTTAAAACAGTAACTTTTTCTAACCCGATGGGAGAAACTGTTTCAGAAGAAGTAGAAACTTTTACTTGGGAAAAATTAGATTATGTAGATAAAGTAAAATCTGCATTTAATCTTTAAAATATATAGATTTAATAAGAAGCCTTTAGACACGTCTAAAGGCTTTTTTTATGCTAAAAATTTAACATTTTACACGTTTTCTCTTTAACAATTTTTTAAGAAGTCTTAACTTTTTGTTTATGTAACTTCGAAAGTTATAATATTAATCAAATATATCATGACAAAAAAAATACTTACTAGGCTGCTTTTAGTGGCTTTCGTATTTGGTTTTTCTACTGAATCTTCTGCTCAATTTTGGAAGAAAAAGAAAAAAGAAGCGCCGAAAACTGCAGCAAAACCAAAACCTAAACCTACAAAAGGTGGAATTCAGCCTTATAGTAAGGTAGTAACAAAAGATCACAAAACAGACGAAGGTTTGTTTAAAGTGCACCAAAAAGATAATTCTTATTTATTTGAAATACCAGATTCTCTTTTAAGAAGAGAAATGTTAATGGTAACAAGAATTGCTAAAACTGCTAGCGGTATTGGTTTTGGTGGAGGTAAAACAAACACACAAGTTTTACGTTGGGAGAAAAAAAATAAACAAATCTTATTAAGAGTTGTTTCGCATAGCGTTGTTGCAGATACTTTATTACCTGTACACGAAGCAGTAGTAAATTCTAACTTAGAACCAATTTTATTTTCTTTTCCAATTAAAGCTTTTAGTAAAGATTCTACCGCAACGGTTATAGATGCAACTTCTTTATTTTCTACAGATGTAAAACCATTAGGTTTTCCTAATTTTTACCGAAGAGCTTACCAAGCTACAAGAATGGATAAAACTCGTTCTTATATAGATAGAGTAAGTAGCTACCCAAGAAACATAGAAGTAAGACACGTAAAAACTTATTTTGCTAACAAAGCACCATCTAACAGTGCGGTTGGCTCTATTACTTTAGAAATGAGTAATTCTATGGTTTTATTACCAAAAGTACCAATGAAACGTAGATATTTTGATGAGCGCGTAGGTTGGTTTGCTAGAGGTCAAACAGATTATGGTTTAAAAGACCAAAAAAGTAAAACGGTTAGATATTTAGATAGATATCGTTTAGAAGTTAAAGATGAAGATATCGAGAAATTTAAAAGAGGAGAATTAGTAGAACCTAAAAAACAAATTGTTTATTACGTAGATAGAGCAACTCCTAAAGAATGGGTACCATATATTATACAAGGTGTTAACGATTGGCAAGTAGCTTTTGAAGCTGCTGGTTTTAAAAATGCTATTGTTGGTAAAATGGCACCAACTAAAGAAGAAGATCCAGATTATAGTCCAGAAGACGTACGTTATTCTGTAATTAGATATTTAGCATCTCCAATACCAAATGCAAACGGACCTCACGTAAGTGACCCAAGATCTGGAGAGATTTTAGAATCTGATATTAACTGGTACCATAATGTAATGACTTTATTACACAACTGGTTTTTTGTACAAACAGCTGCAATTAATGAAGATGCAAGAGGTAACAACTTTAAGACAGAAACTATGGGACGTTTAATTCGTTTTGTTTCTTCTCACGAGTTAGGCCATACTTTAGGTTTACCTCACAACATGGGAAGTTCTGTTGCGTATCCGGTAGATTCTTTACGTTCTGCAACTTTTACTAAAAAATACGGTACAGCGCCCTCTATTATGGATTATGCACGTTTTAATTATGTAGCACAACCAGAAGATAAAGGTGTTGCTTTAATGCCAGACATTGGTCCTTATGATAAATACTCAATCAACTGGGGTTATAGACCAATTTTAGACAAGACTGCCGAAGAAGAAAAAGAAACTTTAGATAAGTGGAT
>JAHDHO010000080.1 GCA_020631275.1 Polaribacter sp.
TACATTTGTTATTGCAAACTCATAAATTTTTCTTCCATACATTTTTATGTATTGTGTATTGTCGGTTTCATTTAAATTATAAGATTTACCAAAATGTAAAAAATAAGCTTCATCATTTGCAAATGTTTGAGTTGCATGACTAATAATCCCAGAATCATCTTCTAAAGTTTGCTCTACTATACAAGCGCCAGCACCATCGCTATATATCATAGAATCTCTATCATGTTTATCTACAATTCTAGACAATGTTTCTGCACCAACTACCAAACATTTTTTTGCTATTCCGGCTTTAATAAATGCTTGAGCTTGTATAACACCTTCTACCCAACCTGGGCATCCAAAAAGTATGTCATACGCAACACAATTAGGTTTTTTAATATCTAACTTATGTTTTACCCTACTCGCTAAACTTGGTAGTGCATCACCCTGAATTTGGTCTTTTTTTAAATCCCCAAAATTATGAGCTAAAATTATATAGTCTAATTCTTCTGGATTTATATTGGCGTCTGTAATTGCTTTTTCTGCAGCAAAAAAAGCCATATCAGAAGTATTTATTTCTGGCTTTGCATAACGTCTTTCTTCGATACCTGTTATATCTTTAAACTTTTCTATAATAACATTATTGTCTGCAGAAAAATTTGAACCATCATTATTTAAAAATTCTGAGTTTAAAAACGTATTATTTTTTACTTTTAAAGAAGGAATATAGCTTCCTGTACCAGTAATTTTAGATGAAATCATATCTTAAGAGGTTTATCTCTCAAAAGTAAGAAAGCTATTTTATTTAAATTTACTATGCATGCATAGTATTGGAAAGTTCAAATGAGAATTTTACTAAGAATTAAAAGCTGTGCAAAGGCTGTTTAAGACTTGAATAAATCCATTTTTAACTGCATAACTGTAGCAATAGAAGTAGCTCTATTTTTCATTTGCTCTGCAACTTCTCCAGAAAAATTTGCATCAATAGTCGTAAATAAATACGATGTCCAAATTGCAAAATGTTCTTTTTTAAACTTAATAAATGCATTTTTATCTATATGTTTTTGCATTGTATTGTTTTTATAAGAAGTTGTTTGAAACAAAATATCATTCCAGAAATCTGAAATAATTTCTAAATGTTCATTTAAATGATTGTTAATTACAATATCTTCAAAAAAAGGAATCATTATTACATCATTTAAAAGTAAATCGTAAAATTTTGTAATAATTAATTTTATATCTTTTCTAGAAGAAATGTCTCTTTCAATCATTAGCAATGATTATAAGTAAGAACTATCAAAAGAAAATGGCAACAGAGATAAAAGTGATTCTGTTTTTACAATTTCTCCAACTTCTCCCATAAATAAAAGCGGAAAAGCTTGCTTCTGTTTTATTTCGTATTCTGATAGAGATTGTCTGCATGCACCACAAGGACCTACAGGTTTATCAACTTTGGTAATTGTAGAACTTGCAGAAATTGCCAGCTTTATAATTTTAACTCCAGGATACGTTGCTCCTGCAGCCCAAATAGCTACTCTTTCTGCACACATACCAGAAGGATATGCTGCATTTTCTTGATTATTTCCTAAAACAATTTCTCCGTTTTCTAATAATAAAGCTGCACCAACATTAAACTTAGAGTAAGGAGCGTATGCTTTTTTACGAGCATCGATTGCCTTATTCATTAAAAATTTATCCTCTTTAGATAACTCTTCTAGGTTGTTATAAACAATGGCAGAAGAAGATATTTTAATTTCTTTCATATTTTGAAGTCAAAAAAAGCAGCCCAAAAACGACTGCTTTATATATTGTGATAAAATTACTAAAAAATTATGATTTTTTAATACTCATCGTATATTTCACCTAAATCAAAAGATAAAGAAAAACGCAATGAATTTTCTAAAGGATTATTTACATCTGAAGAATTAATTAAATATGATAAATCGATATTTAAAGCATTGGTTTTAAAACCTCCACCTAATGTAAAGTATTGTCTATTTCCTTTATCTTCACTTTCATGAAAATATCCTGTTCTTAAAGCAAAAGCATTGTTGTATAAATATTCTGCACCAAAAGCATAAGTAACTTCTTTTAATTCTTCACTAAAACCTCCAGGAGCATCACCAAAAGAACTAAAAATTCCGTCAATCCAACCTTTTTCGTCATTAGGATCATTAACTGTTGGCACTAGTAATTTTGTAAACTCTACGGTTGTTGTAATTGTATTATAATCATCTAAAATAAAGTCGAAACCACCTCCTAATTTTAAGTTTGTTGGTATAAAATCTTCTTCACCAGGTGTGTAAGAAACCTTCGGACCAATGTTTGCGATATTAAAACCAATTCTATATTTACCATTAAAATTACCATAATTTTCTTCTAACGATTGGTAATAACCAGAAACATCTACTGCAAAAGAATTGATTGGTTGTAAAGAATTACCAGAAGTACCATTAAAAGCTAAGTTAGATCTTATGTATTTTAAAGAAACCCCCATTGCAAAAGTTTCACTTAACTTTAATGAATAAGAACCCGTTGCAACAAATTCGTTTGGATTTATAGATCCGTTTTCTGCACCGTTGCTATCAGTTAAATCTATTTGACCCAAAGAAAAATATTTAAAATCTGCACCCCAAGCAGCATTTTCGCTAAACCTATTTATATATGAGCCACTTCCTATAAAAATATCATCTGTTAAATTACGTAACCAAGGCGAATAGGTAATACCAGTGTAAATTTGTCTATTGCTAAATGCTATTTTTGCTGGATTATGAAACAAAGAAAAAGCATCTGCACTTGTAGCAACACCAATATCTCCCATACCACCTGCTCTTGCATCTGGTACAATTAATAAGAAAGGTGTAGCAGTGGTTATTCCTCCTGTTTGTTGTGTATCTGTCTGTGCCGCGATTTTAAATGTTGCAAAAGCACTTAATAATAAACATAATCCTAATTTCTTCATTGTATATTCTCTGTTGAATTTTATTCTAATTACAAATATCTATATTTTATTGAAGTATTACTAATTTTTCATACTTCTCTGACACTAAATTACTTGTTGTAGATTTAACTTTTAGTTTATAAACATAAACTCCTTTCCCAATTTTATTACCAAAATCGTCTAAACCATTCCAAGTTATACTTCTAGACAAATTACCAACCGTAATAATATTTCTATTAATTGTTTTTACCAATTTACCAGAAATTGTAAAAATTTGCACTTGTACTTCTAAATTTTCGTTTGGTTTATTATGGTTAAACCAAAACTCTGTATAATTTACAAAAGGATTGGGATAGTTTAACACATTTTCTAAATTTAAAATGGCATCACTAACAACTACGAAGTTCAACGTTAATTCTGATGAGTTATTGTATGTATCCCAAACTTTTATTTTTAAAGTATGTGGGCCAACTTCTAAATCTCTTAATCTATAAGTTACTTTCCCTTTTGTAAAATCGTTTAATTCTGTTTGATAAAAATCATTTAACACAATAGGGTTGGTTGTATCACCGTCTAAAATACCAATAATATCATGATCTACAGCCGTAATAGAAGTATTAATACCACTAACGTCTGATAAGACAGCAATTAAATTCGGCGAAGCATTTGTGTTACCACCATCTATAAACGATTCATCATTCATAAATAATTTAATTTCTGGCCCAACAGTATCTTCTGGTGCATTTTCATTAATACCACCAATTACTAAATCTAGATTATAACCTGCCTTTTCTGATGCACCGTTTTCTGCATAAAAACTTACTTTACCGTTTCCTAGTGCAATTTTAATATCTTTTGGCACAATAAAATCAAACTTAAACGCACCATTTTCTATACTAGATTTTCCTCTAAACAATTTACTATCTTGTGTATCGAAATCTAGAGTTTCTCCAAAACTATTATTTCCTAGAGTTGTTTTATCAATAATTTTATCGAAAACTGTTGTAGATAAAACTCCGTTAAAATCATTTAAAACTTCACCAGAACTGTCTACAACTACACCCTCGATACTTACTTTAGATAATGCTTTTAAAGTATCTAATGGTTGCGAAATATCTTTATCGTTTAGTTTTGTAATTTTTATGTTTGGTTCTGGAACAGCAAGTTTCATTGCCGGATCACCAAAAGAATAGATAAAAAACTTCTGAATACTCGAGAAATTGTTTTTGGCTTTCGTTAATGATTCTGAGATTGTAAGTTTTTCGTCATTAAATTCTAATAAAAGTCTAATTAAACTTTCATTAAATTGTTGACCAACATTTATAAAAACCTCTCTTGTTGTAGTAATCATGCTAGATGCGCCTCCATTTTTATTCCATAATGTTAACTCTCCTGCGGTAATTCTATTCGGATTATCGAATCTAGAAAAATCACAAGTAACCGTAATTAAAAGTGGCAACGTATTAACATTACTAAACTCTTGAATTTGAGGTTTTTCTAATATTCTTTCAGAAGCAAAACCATCTTCACCACCGTGCCCAAAATAATCAAAAACCAAAGTTCCCTTTTCTATTGCATTGGTAATTGCTGTTTTTACTTCAGGGTAACGTTCTCCGCCCGAAGAATTTTGTTGCACAAAAGCATCTGCATAAATTTTACTAACATTAAAAATTGGTTTTCTATTTTTAATTTCATCAGCAATAGATTCTACACCTTGCTGAATTGGTATATCAAAATCATCATCAATATCATCTGCTAAAAGTGTTACAGTATTTCGCCAATCGCCTTTAGAACTTTCACCGTAATAACTTAAAATTTTAGTTACAACATCTTCTGCTTGCGATATTCCTGTAACAGGTATTCTACTAGAAACAACATCAATAGTATGAGAAGAACTCATGCTGCCTTCATTATCATCTAACATCACAAAAAAATCGTCTGTTACATATGAAAAAGCTAAATTAAAGTGATAAATATCATCCGTTTGAGAAGGTAACTTAACCGGAACAACATTATTATTATTTGCAATTCTATCTTTATAATCATAAGATGAATCGCCAAAGAAACATACAAATTTTAATTTTTTATCTTCGGATGAATTTGTTGTATAAATATGTTTAATAAAGTCTCTAATACTAGTAATATCTTTAGATCCAGATGCAAATTCATTATAAATTTCTTCTAAGACTACAACTTTTGAAGTTAAACCTGAATTTGTTTGATGATAATCTGCTAATCTCTGTGCTTGAGAAACCAAATCTCTATTAGTAATTACAAGGTAATTTATATCTTTTAAAGCATGTAAATTTTGATTTTCTACTCTTGAATTTTCAATGGTTTCTGGTATATAAAAATCCGAAGAATTTAATACCACGTATTCATTTAGAGTTCCTCCGTTGGCTTTAAAGGTAAAATCAGAAGTTGCACTTTCGTTAGTTATTAATTCTGGATTAATAGCATTCGTAACATCCCAAATTTGGTAAATATCGGTTGTGTTTTTTATTTGAAACTCAACTGTTCCGCTAGCATCAAATTGATTAAAACTTCTAAAACCAAACTGTTTACCATTTGCTAATAAATCTTTTTTACCATAAATTTCTATGAAATCTAAGTAAGCATTTGCAGACGGATTTCCGTTATTGTTATAATTTAATTCTAAAGTTATTGCGTTTGTAGAGTTGTTAAGTGCCGCAGTTCTTTCTGATGTAACTGCTTTGGTTAACGAATTCGGATTTAATCCACTAAAACTAAGCGTATATAAATCTGTATTATTTGCTTTTACAGATAATATAGAAGAAGAAATAGAATTACTAACGGCTCTTGTTCTAATAAAAACATCTTCATTTAAAAGTGCATTATCAAAAGGAATTGTAAAGCTCTGCGTATTTTCGATATTAAAATTATCATCAAAAAACCACTGAGTACCTGCTCCTAACAAGTTTATTTCTTCTTTTTCATAAAAAATAAAGTCATCAAAACTTGTAATTTGAGTTGTTGCATTATTTGTATTTATAGCTTTATTTTGAATTCTTTTTCCGGCTGTATTACCTACTGTTATAAAATAATACGCTTTATCAGAATATATATTTTGTCTGTGTTTAGCGCTTTTATCAGTAGTATCCAAAACCCAATCATGAGGGCCTTTTGCATAAAATAAAATAAAGTCGTTTGTATCAAAGCTTCCATCAGATTCACCTTCTACGTAAATAGCATTTTCCTGTAAATCTTCATATCTAAATTCGTTATTTACAAACGGTAGTAGAACCCCACCGTTCCCATAAATCTTTATATTTTTAGGATTTATACTATTTGTAGAAACACCAATTCTTTGTAATAAATTTCTATCAATTTTAAAAACACCAGTTGTGTCTACAGAAAATTTAAACCAATCTCCAGAAGCCAAAACAGATGAATTTACTTGCGCATAAAATTGCAACGTATAAAATACTGTTAGAAATAGAAGAAGATTTTTTTTCATAAAATAATAATCAAATAACGTAAAAAAATTGTAGATATTTTAACTACTACAAATATAAGTTATACTAAATATATAAAGCTTACGTTTAATAGAATGTGTATAAAAAATTGATGCGTTAAAATTTATATTTTTCTTGCACTAAATTTTATTTATTGTAAATTGCATCCTTAATAAAAACCCTAAATAATTTTCGATTAGGAAATGGAAAAAATTTTTAAAATATCTTTAGTTGTTTTCACAACATTGCTTTTAGCAAATTGTAATAGATCTACAACTGGTAAGTCTAGATTAACTGGTTTATCTTTTAACGATCCTAAAAACGGAAATTATATAAGAAACAGTTCTTTCGAAGGCCAAGAAACTCCGTTAGGAATGGTAGATATTGAAGGTGGTTCTTTTACAATGGGGCAAGTTCAAGACGACGTAATGTTCGATTGGAATACAACTCCTAAGAAAATTCATGTTCGTTCTTTTTTTATGGACGAAGCAGAAGTAACAAATTCTGAGTATTTTTTATACGTGCAATACATGAAAGATGTTTTCTCTCCTTCTGAAGAGAAATACAAACATATTTACAACTCTACTTTACCAGACACATTGGTTTGGAGAAAAAGTTTGGGTAACACAGATATCTTAACAGAAAACTATTTTAGACACCCTGCATATGCAGATTACCCTGTTGTTGGTGTTACTTGGTTACAAGCAAACGAATATTGTAAATGGAGAACAAATGCTGTTAACTTAAAAAAGTTAATTGATAAAGGTCATATCAAAAACATTTTTGAATCTGATTCTACTAGAAACTTTTTTGATACAGAAAGATTTTTAAATGATGCAGATAGACTTTTTGATGGAGATACTACTATTTATAAAAGAGGAGTAAGAACTAGAGTTGTTAGAAAAAAAGGAGACCCTAAACCAGGAAAAGATGATTTTCAAGGTAGAAAAATTACACAAGCAGACGGTGTTCTTCAACAAAAATTTAGATTACCAACAGAAGCTGAATGGGAATTTGCAGCAAAAGCTATTGTAGAAAACAGAGAATATAATACTGTTAGAGGTAGAAAAAAATATGCTTGGAATGGTAAATATACAAGAGCCCAAAAGAAAAGATTTAGAGGAGATCAATTAGCAAACTTTAAACAAGGTAAAGGACAATATAGTGGTTTACCAGGTTGGAGTTCGGATGGTTCTGATATTCCTATCAGAATTAAATCTTATCCTCCAAATGCCTTCGGGTTGTATGACATGTCTGGTAACGTAGCAGAATGGGTTGCTGATGTATATAGACCAATTATAGACAACGAAGCCAATGACTTTAATTATTTTAGAGGTAATTTATTTACTAAAAAAATGATAAATCAAGAAGGAAAAGTTGTTATTGTGGGCAACGATGTAGCTGTAGAATATGATACATTACCTAACGGAAGCGTTATACCAAAACAACTTCCAGGAACTATCAAATATATGCCTATTACTAAAGACGATGCTTCGTTTAGAACAAACTTTTCTAGAGCAGAAAATGCAAATATTAATGATGGTGATTTAAATTCTAGTAGATTTTACGAAGATGATGAAGATAGGTTTGCATCTAGACCAAGTATGTACAACTCACCAAAAAAACCAACAAGATTAAGAGATTCTTTATCTGGTAGAGACGTGTTAATAAATGATGCTAAGAAAAGAAGAACTTTAATTAGTGACCAAACAAGAGTTTATAAAGGTGGTTCTTGGGCAGATAGAGAGTACTGGTTAGACCCAGCGCAAAGAAGATATTTACCAGAATATATGGCAACAAACTTTATTGGTTTTAGATGTGTTACAGACAAATTCGGACCAATGACTTATAAAAAACGTACTGCTAGAAACCCTAGTAGATAATATTATAATTTTATAAAAATTAAACCTCATTGTAACTTCACAATGAGGTTTTTTTATATCTTTATTTCATGAATACACCAGAAATCTACAAGCACTACTCAAAACATTTTTTAGTAGATACAGATACCAGAAAAATTAGAAAAAACACGCTTTTTTTTGCTTTGAAGGGAGATAATTTTAATGGAAATAAATTTGCTAAAGAGGCTATAAAAAAAGGTGCTAGTTTCGCTATTATAGATGAGGAAGAATACCATAATAATAAAACTACAATACTTGTAAATAATGTTTTAGAAACGTTACAAGATTTAGCTCGCTATCATAGAAAGCAATTAAAAACTACAATTATTGCACTTACGGGTAGTAATGGTAAAACAACAACCAAAGAATTAATTAATGTTGTTTTATCTAAAAAAAACAATACAAAAGCAACATATGGTAACTTAAATAACCACATTGGTGTTCCTTTAACACTACTTTCTTTTACACCGGATGTAGAAATGGGAATTGTAGAAATGGGTGCAAATCATCAAAAAGAAATTGAATTCTTATGTTCGATAGCTAATCCAGATTTTGGATATATCACAAATTTTGGAAAAGCACATTTAGAAGGTTTCGGCGGTGTAGAAGGTGTAATTAAAGGTAAAAGTGAATTATATGAATATTTAATTGCGAATAATAAAACTGCTTTTATCAATCCTAATGACGAACTTCAAGTACAAAAAACTAGCAATTGCAGTACAATTCGTTTTAATAATTCTATAAAGTTACTTGATGCTTCTCCTTTTGTAGAGCTTACGTATAAAGATCACAAAATTTCAAGTAATTTAATTGGCGAATACAATTTTACAAATATTGCTGCAGCAATTACTATTGGTCATTATTTTAAAATATTAGACAGAGATATTCAATCTGCTATTGAAGATTATGTTCCTGCAAATAATCGTTCTCAAATTATAAATAAAGAAAAAAATTATATCATTTTAGATGCCTACAATGCAAATCCTTCTAGTATGAAAGTTGCATTAGAAAACTTTTCTAAACTAGAATCCACATCTAAAACTGTTATTTTAGGAGATATGTTTGAGCTAGGAAGTTCTGCTGAAATAGAACACCAAAACATGGTTGATTTAGCTGATAATTTTAATTTCGAGAATACAATTTATGTAGGTGAAAATTTTTATAAAACAAAAACTAAAAGCAAAAAATTAAGTACATATCAAGAACTAGAAAACTTTATAAAAAAGAATCCTCTAGAAAACCAAAAAATATTAGTTAAAGGTTCTAGAGGAATGGGATTAGAAAGAATATTAAATTTTATAAATTAATATTTTCTTTATGGTAATTTAAAAGATTATCAATGGGTCTTTGTATTACTCCCGTAATTTTAAGATTATATTTGCCTGCAACTTTTTCTAAAATATCACTAAAGTAATGCGCAATAGAGCCAATAAAATAAATTTTTGTTGATTCGTCTTTGTTGTAAGGCAAAATTCTATATTTAAAAAATTCTTGAAAGCCTTTTTTGATTAACCTCTTAATATATTTTTCATCTTTAAAATCGAACATAAATTTAGCAAATGATGCCAAATACATATTAGGGTTAGCTTCTTTATAAATATTATTTTTTATAAAGTCAGCATCTAAATTAAACTCATTTTCAAATTTTGAAGCAATTTTTTTTGGCATTTTCTTGTAATAATAATCAATGATTAATTTTTTACCAAAATAATTTCCACTTGCTTCATCCATTAAGATGTATCCAAGAGATGGCACAACCATTTCCATATGTTCTCCATCAAAATAACAACTATTAGAACCTGTTCCTAAAATACAAACAATCGCTGGTTCCTTACCCGTAGCAGCATAAACAGCTGCGAGCATGTCTTCTGCTATAAAGACTTTGGCATTCACAAAAATGGTTTCTAGCACTTTTTTTAAGACTGCTGTTGGTTTGGCAGTTCCGCAACCTGCACCGTAAAAATGAATTTCTGTTACATCATCTTTGATGTTAATAAGCTGAAACATATTAATGATTCTATTATGCAGCTCTTCCTCTTCTACAACTACAGGATTTAACCCTAAAGTTCTAACTCTAAATTCTTCTTTTTTATTTGTATTTAAAGCAATCCAATCTGCTTTTGTAGAACCTCCGTCTGCAATTAAAATCATAATTTTATTGTTTTAATCAAATATATAATAACTTAAATCAATTGGCAATAGCTTGTAAAACTTCAATCGTTTTCGTTTCAAAGAAATTTTAAATTAGTATTTTTGCCTAAAATAAAACCTATATGTTTTTCTTTAAAAAGAAAGAAATTCCGTTAACAGATTTCTTTACAAATAATTTTATTGATATACACTCTCACCTACTTCCAGGAATAGATGATGGTGCTAAAAACATTGATAATTCAATTGAATTAATTTTAAAAATGTACTCTTACGGAATTAAAAACTTTATCACAACACCGCATGTTTTAGGGGACGTATACCCTAATTCCTCAGAAACTATAAAAAGCAAATTAGAAGAAGTAAGAGTTGCCTTAAAGAATAAGGGCTACAGTGACATCAAAATTAATGCAGCCGCAGAATATATGATGGATGAACAGTTTGTTAACAGGCTAAAATCTGGTGATATTTTGACTTTAAAAGGAAATTATATTCTTGTTGAAATGTCTTATTTTAATGCTCCAATGAATTTATATGATGTACTTTTCGACATTCAATTAAAAGGATACAAGCCAGTTTTGGCACATCCAGAGAGATATAACTTTTTTCACAATGATTTACAAAATTACCACAAGCTGAAGAAAGCGGGGTGTTTATTTCAGTTAAATCTATTATCACTAACTGAGCAATATGGTAAAAATGTCCAAAAGATAAGTAATGAATTATTAAAACAAAACCTTTATGACTTTGTTGGCTCTGATACACATCATAAAAATCATTTGCAGTTGCTAAAAAAGATTGGAACTCAAAAAAATCTAAAAAAAATAAAACATTTGCTAGATAACAATAGTAAGATATTTAACTAAAAAAAAGGAGCAATTTAAATTGCTCCTTTTTTTATATATTTTAATAAAGTAATTAACTTCTATTAAAAATCTTCCCAAACCAAGACTTGCCTTGTTCTTCTTCAGCTAAATAACCATAACCATAACCTCCGTAACCGTAACCGTAACCGTAACTTCTCTTAGGATCTGTATCATTTAAAACGATAGACATATTAGGCAGACGTTTATTTTTGTAAAGTTCTTGAGGTACAGCCAATAATCGTTTATCTAAATAATTTGCTCTAACAATATATAAGAACATATCTGCATACTTAGATATTAGCAAAGTATCAGTAACTAAATTAACAGGAGCAGTATCTACCACAACATAATCGTAATCTTGCTCTGTATCAATCTCTTCAAATAAATTCTTAACATTATCACCACTTAATAATTCAGCTGGATTAGGTGGTATTGCTCCAGAAGAAATAATATCTAATGTTGGTGCCTGCGGAATTTGAAATTTCAATTCGTCTAATGTTAAATCATCACTAGTAATATAATTTGTCACACCTTTTTTACTTTCTAGACCTAAATACTCAGTAACCTTTGGTGCTCTTAAATCCATACCAATTAGTAACACCTTCTTACCAG
>JAHDHO010000081.1 GCA_020631275.1 Polaribacter sp.
TGGATTACTTTCTTATTGTATTGGACTCTGGAATGCAACCATGCAGTTAAATGAAAAAGGGTATTATTTTGCTATTCTTTTAATGGGAATTTATGCTGTTATTTCTCTACAAAAAGCAGTAAGAGATAAAGCTGAAGACATAAAAGTAAGCGAAATGTATTATGCTATTAGTTGGGTTGTTGTAATTGCATCGTTATTATTATTAATAGTTGGTTTGAGAAATGCTGATTTACTTTTAAGTGAAAAAGGATTCTACGCCATATCTTACTTATTAAGTTTATTTGGTGCAATTACTGTTCAAAAAAATACTAGAGATCTTGATTTTATCAAAACTAAAACTGAAGAAGAAAATAGTTAGTTTGATAATGGTTTGTAAACCAAAACCTCATAAGTTTAAGCTTATGAGGTTTAAAAAATAAACGCTCACGAAAATATTGTGAGCGTTTTTCAATTAAAAGTAAAAATAGAAAGTTTAATACTCATTCATTAGAATTACTTTAAGGTTAGGATAGTTTTTTATAAATTCTTTTTCTAGACCTATTACATGTGCTGCACCAACAATAATAATATTTTTTGTTTTTTTAGAAGCTAAAATTTGTTCTGCAATGTTTTTAGCCATTCTCATATTTCTTTCGTCAAAATACTTTCTTCCTTCTTTACAGCCTTCAGTGTCTTTAATAACATAAGAAAATGAAGCCATATCATGCAATTGTTGCAATGATTTTCTTTTATTTGTATGTTTTCCTAATTTTCTAAAAACAGCAGGTAAAATGGCGCTATTATAGCTCTTTTTATACAATTTAGAATTTGCTGTGTTATTTCCATTTTTAACACCTTCTTTACTACATTTATTCCAAGCTAAATGGTATTCTTTATTGGTTTGTTGATCATCCATATTAATCACTTTTTTATGGTTCATAGCTATTGCTAATTTATAGGTCAAATCTCCATCTTCATGTCTTGTTGGTTTTTTAGATCCATTTACACCATATTTTTTTAAATAGGTGTATAATTCGTAGTTTCCATTATCTCTTTTGTAAATAAATGATTTAATAAGGTAATCTAAATCACGATCATTCATACTAGAAAAATCTTTTCGAATGGTAGCGTTAAATTTTTTGTCGTTATAATTAAAAGTCTTTTGTAATGAATCTGATAATTTATAAAATTTTTGATATCCTTTAGACCAACCATTTTTTAAATATTTCCAAGAAATAGAATCATTGGCCATTGGCGATTCTACAAAAATTGCTTCTGGTTTGTATTTTTTTGCAAATCGTAGCATAGGTTTGTAGCTATTTTTTACAATTTTAGGTACCGTGTGCATTGTGCCAACAATTAAAATCTCTTGTTGATATTCTTGACTAGATAAATTAAAAATTGATAAAATAAATACGATTATTATTGTAATTCTAGTTTTCATAATGATGTTTTAATTGATTAAACTTTCTGATACAAAACTAGAAACTAATTAATAAAAAACTCAATAATAACAAGTGTTTGGGGCGAAATGTAGCTATTCTGTGGTAGAATTTAAAGTGCTTTTTACACTATTTTGATACGTTTTAGAAACGGGAACTTTTATGTGGTGAAATAATAGAATAAATAGTTTACTTTTTTCTGTTTTCCATTGTAAAAAGTGATAAGGATTTATTAAAAAAGAACGATGAGTTCTTAATAATTCGGGAAACTCATTTGCAATCGCAGATAGTTTATTTCTAATTAAAGTCTTCTTTAAAATAGAACCGTTTAAATAAAAAACCTCTATATAGTTGTCTGATGATTGTATACAAATTACATCATTAAAAAGTAAACGCAAGCCTTCGTAATTCCCTTCGCCTTTTATTTCAATTTTTTTTGCTTCCGTTTTTTTATTTCTATATTTTCCAAACGCAAATCTTCCAAAAATAACAATTGGTAAAATTGTTAAAAAAGCAGGTATTAAAATTGCTCTTAAATGATAATCAAATGTATAAGGGTATGGTTCTCCGGGTACAACTGCATATAAATAAAATAACCTTGCAGCTATAATACTTACTATAACATAAATTAATAGAAATAATATTTCAGATATAACATACCAATTTTCTTTATATTTTTTTAAAAGAATCTTTTGTATTGGTATAAATACCAAATAACAAGTTCCTGTCAAAATTCCATATAAAGACATGTAAATTGGCATTTCATCATCTTTAAATTGATTAACATCAAAAGGTTCTGTGTAAAACAAGAATATAAACACCCAAACAGCCAAACCAAAAGCAACTATACAATGGTTTTTTATTGATGGATCAAAAGGATATTTTCTATAAAATAGTTTTTTCACTAATTAGTTTTTTTTTGTAAATCTTAACCAAGATAGCTTCTAATATAAAAATAAATAAGAATAAAAATCTAGCAAACATTGGAAGTAAAAAAGCAAATAATCCTGCCAAAACCCAAACAATAAATGCAATTAAAGACCTGTATTTAAAGTATTTAGCTAAAATTGGGGTTATGCCAGTTAAACCATTTTCTTTTTTAGGGATGTAAATGTTAAGCAAATAATTAAAAAAGCCAATTGCAGATAAGTTAAAACAGTAAAAAGCAAATGGGCCTTTTAACATAAAGCCCCTAACATAAAAGGCTGTCGAAAAAGGAAGAAGCACAATAAAAAATAAAAGGAAAGTATTGTATCTTAATATCCTTTTGTTTATTGTGGAAACATATTGCATAATTCTCATATGTGCTACCCAATATAAAGATATTACAATAAAACTAACTATTAGACCAATAAAACTTGGAATTCTATTTTCTAGAATTTGTAAAGTGTCACCTGCTTTTAACTCTTTATAAGTTGGTGCTACAATGTCTAGCACTAGAAGGGTGATTGCAATAGAGAAAACAGCATCACTAAAGCTTATTACACGTTGTTTATCAAAATTTTCCCCTTTCATTTACTTTAAATAAAAATGTAATTTCAAATATACTGTTTCTAAAACTTTGTTAAAAATATTTTTAGAATTAAGGTTTTATAAAATAAAAACTGATATGTTTTAGACTGTTTGTAAAAACTCACTAAAAATTACATAAAGTTTATTTTTAATAATAGTATTTTCGTTATCAAATTTAAATAGATGTTTTTAAAAAATTCTAAATTATTAATAGTTCTCTCTTTTTTTACAATTTATATTGTTTGGGGCTCTACTTATTTATTCAATAAAATTGCGGTAACAGCTATACCTGCTTTTTATATGGCTTCTGTAAGGTTTTTGATTTCTGCAATTTTAATACTTATAATTTCTAAAATTTTAAAGTTAAACTTAAAAATATCTAAAAAACAATTAATTAACTGTGCTGTTTCTGGCTTCTTTTTTTTGGTGTATGGTAATGGGGTGTTTGTTTGGGCTTTGAAATATGTAGATAGTGGTTTTGCAGCTTTATTAGCAGCAACACAACCCTTATTTGTATTAATTTTATTAAGATTGATTGATAGAAAACCTATGCAGAGACAATCTGTAATTGGTGTTGGTTTAGGTATTATAGGTATGTATTTGCTAGTTAGTCAGAAATCTATTACAACTTCAGAAGGAAGTTTACTGGGAATTTTTATGATTCTTACTTGTGTGTTAAGTTGGGCTTATGGTGGTGTTTTTGTTTCTAAAGCAGATTTACCCAAAAACTTTTTTGTAACAACAGGATACCAAATGCTATTTGCCGGTTTATTATTGTTATTAATGAGTTTTTCATTTAATGAAAAAATGTCTTCACCTTTAAATTGGGCAATAGAAGTTCAGTTTTCTGTGTTAATGTTGATTGTTTTTGGTAGTATTATTGCTTTTACAGCTTTTAATTATTTATTAAAAGTAGTTTCTACAGAAAAAGTAGCAACTTCTGCTTATGTAAATCCTATTGTAGCTTTAGTTTTAGGGTGGTATTTTTTAGACGAAGAACTTACTATACAATCTATAATTGCATCTGTAGTTTTATTATCTGGAGTTTATTTTATTACATCAAGAAAAAGAAAAGTAAAAGATGTTACAGATACATCTAAAACCTAAACAAAAGCATCGATAAAATTCCGAAAAACATAATAATTTTTAGTATTTTACTTATGCTACCGTAGTTTCTTTTAGTTCTTGCAAACCAAATTTTGTATAATAAATAGAGCAGTGGTAAGCAAATAAAGAATAAAATATACCAAAAGAAAAAGAAGGTGTTTTTTGTTGCTTGTAAGATGATTAAGGTAAAAACAAACATTATAGAGCTGATAAAAAAAGCAATTCTTGCAGTTCTTTTTCTTCCTATAAGAATAGGCAATGTACTTGCTTTTATCTTTAAATCTCCGTTTACATCTTCAATATCTTTTATAATCTCTCTTATAAATGTTATGGTTAAGGAAAAAACTAAATACATAGCAATTATAAAATCAGAAGAAATTTTTGAATTACTTTCTAAATTTGTGCCTATAAATTCGAATTCATAAACTAAAAAAATCACTAAAGCACATAAGCAACTTACAATAAGATTGCCGATTAAAGCGATTTTTTTAAAATATTTAGAATAGAAAAACAAGATTATTGAAGTTGCTATAAAATATATCGAATTTAAAGGTATTTCCATTACGAAGGAAACAAAAATACCAAGTATTAAACCAAAAATACTTAGTAGAATGTATAGAGACCAAGCTTTTTTAATTGAAAATTCTTTGTTTAAAAATGATTTATTTGGTTTATTTATTTTGTCAGTTTCAATATCAAAAATATCATTAATGATATATCCGCTTGCGGTAATTAATAGAACAGCAGTTGTTAAAATGATAAAATTAAAATGAGTTAATAAAGTATTTGTAAAATAAGATTCTAATAATGCATATTTAGTTAAAACCATTGTTAGTAAAACCATTAAGAGGTTTTTGTAACGAATTAGTTTTAAGAAAACAGGCATTTTTAATTAAAATTCTTTTTAATTCTGGCTAAGTCTCTTTTATTATCTCTGTCTTTAAGCGTATTTCTCTTATCGTGAATTTGTTTTCCTTTTGCCAGAGCAATTTCTAGTTTTGCAAAGCCTCTATCATTAATAAACAATCTTAAAGGCACAATTGTATTTCCTTTTGCCTCAACATCTTTTTTTAAACTTCTTAGTTCTCGTTTATTTAATAATAATCTACGTTCACTTTTTGGTTTATGATTAAAATGATGGCCAAACATATATTCTTGTATGTACATATTTACAATAAACAATTCTCCACGATCATTAAACTCGCAAAAACTCTCTGTAATTCTTGCTTGACTTAGTCGTATAGATTTAATTTCTGTACCCGTTAATTGAATTCCGGCCACAAATTTATCTAAAATTTCAAATTCGAATCTCGCTTTTTTATTCTGTATGTTTATTTTTTTCTGTACAGCCATAGACTGATTTTTTGTTTATAAATTTTTAACAAAGATACATTTTTACATTCGGGAAAGAAACGTAATTTTGAATTCTATTCTAGAACTAATATCATTATAAAATGAAAAAAATAGTATTGCTTTTTTTACTAATTGTAATTTCTTGTAAACCTGCTAAAAAAGAGTTAAGTGCGCAAGATATTATAGATAAAACAATTGCTTTTTCTGGCGCAGATAAAGTTAAAAACTCTAAAATTGGCTTCAAATTTAGAGATAAGGAATATGCTGCAGTTCGCCAAAATGGAGATTTTAAATTATTTAGATTCAGTAATAATTCTGAGAATGAGACTATAGAAGATGTACTTTCTAATAATGGATTTAAGCGTTTTGTTAACGGTAAATTAGTTAAAACAAACGATTCTATAGCAAATGTTATTTCTAATGCAGTAAACTCGGTACATTATTTTTCTGTTTTACCATTTGGTTTAAATGACAAAGCAGTTAATAAAAAACTATTATCATCTGTTACTATTAAGGGAAAAGAGTATTATAAAATTGAGATTACATTTTCTAAAGATGGAGGAGGAGAAGATTTTGAAGATGTATTTATTTATTGGGTTGGTAAAGAAGATTTTTTAATTGATTACTTAGCATATGCTTACCATACAAATGGTGGCGGTAAACGTTTTAGAGCCTTAAAAGAACAATGTAATAAAAATGGTATCCGTTTTGTAGATTTTGAAAACTACAAACCGCTAAATAAAGAAATTGCTCTTACAAATATTGATAGAGCTTTCGAAAAAAATGAGCTTATAAAAGTATCAGAAATTATTTTAGAAAACATTGAAGTTAAACTACTTAAATATAAAATAGAAAAAGATTTATGGTTAGGTAGCTATCTAATTATAAATCTTTCTCATGATGTTAGAAAATATACTTTTCTAATTTACTTTTATAACTTTACTTGTTTTGTTACTTCCTGCAATGGTAACAATAAATAAACTGGCATTGTCATTATCATTCATACTTTCATATTTTTTTTCACCTAAAATTTTGTTTGCAAATACAGGTGTTGTGTTGCTATGACCAACAATTAAAACTGATTTACCTATGGTATTGGCTTTAAATATAGAGTCGTACATTTTACCAGGATTGTAACTTATAATATTTAAATTTTTACTTTTAGCAGTAGGTTTTGCTGTTTGTTGTGTTCTATTATAATTTGTAGAATACACTGCATCTAAATCGATATTTTCAAAATATTCAGCCCATTTTTCAGCTCTTTTTAAACCATTTTCATTTAAATCTGGATTTTTATTAGTACTTTCTATTCTGTCTTTTTCTGCATGACGAATTAAATAATACGTTGTAGTTTCTTTAGAGCTGCAAGAAGTTAATAAACTAAAAATTAAGCCAAATGCTAAAATATATTTTTTCATGATAGTAGATTTATTGCACGAATATAAATAAAAAAAAAGCGATACTAAATAAAGTACCGCTTTCTACTATTCAACTAATTAACCTAAGAAAACTATAGTTCTTCAACCAAATCAGATTGATTTCTAAAAACTAATTTTTCATCAAAAGAATCTAAAAGTATAATACTGTCTGTTGTAATTTTTCCTGATAAGATTTCTTTAGAAAGTTGATTTAAAACTTCTTTCTGAATTACTCTTTTCACAGGTCTTGCACCAAATTCTGGCTGATATCCTTTTTTAGCCAAATAATTGATAGCTTCATCTGTAGCATCTAAAGTTATTTCTTGTTTTCCAATCATTTTCTTTAAACTTTCAATTTGAAGCTTAACAATCTCAAAAATATCCGATTGTTTAAGTGGTGTAAACATTATTACATCGTCAATTCTGTTAAGAAACTCTGGTCTAACAGATTGTTTTAGAAGGCCTAAAACTTCAATTTTGGCCAATTCTGTAACAGCTTCTAAATCTGCTTTTGGGTCACTAAATTTCTCTTGAATTATATGACTACCCATATTAGAGGTCATTATAATTATTGTGTTTTTAAAATCTGCAACTCGTCCTTTATTATCCGTTAATCTACCTTCATCTAAAACTTGTAATAAAATATTAAAAGTATCTGGATGCGCTTTTTCGATTTCATCTAAAAGTACAACAGAATAAGGTCTTCTTCTAACCGCTTCTGTTAATTGCCCACCTTCATCATAACCTACATAACCAGGAGGTGCACCAACCAATCTACTTACAGAATGTTTTTCTTGATACTCACTCATATCTATACGAGTCATTGCATTTTCATCGTCAAAAAGATACTCTGCTAATGCTTTTGCCAATTCTGTTTTACCAACACCTGTTGTTCCTAAAAATAAGAAGCTTCCAATTGGTTTATTAGGGTTTTGCAAACCTGCTCTAGATCTTCTAACAGCATCAGAAACGGCAACAATAGCTTCTTCTTGACCCACAACTCTTTTGTGTAATTGCTGTTCTAGTTTTAATAATTTTTCTCTTTCTGATTGAATCATTTTTGTAACCGGAACACCTGTCCATTTTGCTACAACTTCTGCAATATCATCTAAAGTAACTTCTTCTTTTATTAAAGAGTTTTCAGTTTGATTTTCTTGCAATGTTTTTTGTAAAACCTCTAAATTTTCTTGAGCTTGTTTAATTTTACCATAGCGTAACTCTGCAACTAAACCATAATTACCTTCTCGTTCTGCTTTTTCTGCCTCTAATTTAAAGTTTTCTATTTCTAATTTTGCGTTTTGAATATTATCTACAACCTCTTTTTCTGATTTCCATTTTGCATTAATTTCATTACGTTCTTCTTTTAGGTTTGCTAAATCAGAACGTAAAGATTTTAACTTAACTTCATCTTTTTCTCTTTTAATAGCTTCAATTTCAATTTCTAACTGCATTACTTTTCGATCTAAAACATCCAGTTCTTCTGGTTTAGAATTGATTTCCATACGTAATTTAGACGCAGCTTCATCCATCAAATCGATTGCTTTGTCTGGTAAAAATCTATTGGTAATGTATCTTTGAGATAATTCTACAGCCCCAATAATAGCTTCGTCTTTAATGCGAACTTTATGGTGTGTTTCATACTTTTCTTTAATTCCTCGTAAAATAGAAATTGCACTTTCTGTATCTGGCTCGTTTACTTGAACTTTTTGAAAACGTCTTTCTAGTGCTTTGTCTTTTTCAAAATATTTTTGATATTCATCTAACGTAGTTGCACCAATTGCACGCAGTTCTCCACGAGCCAAAGCAGGTTTTAAAATGTTAGCTGCATCCATAGCACCTTGTCCGCCACCTGCGCCAACTAGCGTATGAATTTCATCAATAAATAAAACAATATCTCCATCAGAAGTTGTAACTTCTTTGATAACGGCTTTTAGGCGTTCTTCAAATTCACCTTTATATTTTGCACCAGCAATCAATGCGCCCATATCTAAAGAAAAAATTAATTTATCTTTAAGATTTTCTGGTACATCTCCATCTACAATTCTATGTGCTAACCCTTCTGCAATAGCCGTTTTACCGGTTCCTGGTTCTCCGACTAGTATAGGGTTGTTTTTAGTTCTACGAGATAAAATTTGTAGTAAACGTCTAATTTCTTCATCTCTACCAATTACCGGATCTAATTTACCATCTTGGGCTAATTGATTTAAATTTTTAGCAAATTTATTCAAAGAATTATACGTTTCTTCTTGAGATTGAGATGTTACTCTTTCTCCTTTTCTTAACTCGTCTATTGCAGCTTTTAAATCTTTTTCGCTTACACCTTGGTCTTTTAAAACTTGTGCAATATTACTTTTCGATTTAAAGATTGCTAAAATTAAATGTTCAATAGAAACGTAATCATCTTTCATGTTTTTAGCAATAATAGACGCTTCGTTTAAACTTTTACTAGCTTCTCTAGAAAGCATTAATTCTGCACCAGAAACTTTAGGTAAGCTTTCTAACTGTTTATCTATTACTTGCTCTAAAATTGCTGTATTTATATTTAATTTTTTTAATAGAAAAGGTAAAACATTTTCATCTACTTGTGTTAATGCTTTAAAAATATGTTCGTTTTCTATTTGGTTATGACCAAAACCTTGCGCAATTTGCTGCGCCATTTGAATGGTCTCTTGCGATTTTGTTGTATAGTTATTAAAATTCATTTTCTATTTTTTCTATTTTTTTTGTTTTTTTTGATTAGACTAAAGCAATTTTAATACCATTAGATTTATTAACTGTAAACAAGTCAAAATGTCTGTAAACCACTTATTTTAACTGACTTTTTGACTGGTGAAAGTTTCTTATATTTGTCTCGACAAAGTAAAAAAACAAGTAAATGGGTATATTTAACAACGTATTTGGAGGAAATAGTGATAAAAAATCAAAAAAAGAAAAAAAGTCATATTTAAATTGGATTCCTTTAAACACTTTAGATCAATTAGAAACCATAGAGAAAGAATCTAATACAGAGGCTGTTTTAATTTTTAAACACTCTACAAGGTGCGGTATTAGCAGCATGGTAATTAAACAATTTGAAAATCTTTTTTCTGAAGAACATCAGAATTTAAAAGTATACTATTTAGATTTATTAAGTTATAGAAATATATCTGATGAAGTAGGGTATAAGTTTCAAATTATACACCAATCTCCACAATTAATAGTTGTAAGAAATGGCGTTTCTGTGCATAATGCATCACATTATGACATCACTCAAACAAACTTATCGAGATTTATATAGCTTAAATTTGGGAAAAACCTATTTTAAGTCTTACTTTTGTAGCTTAAAATTTTTAAACTTTTGGCAGAAATAAACACTTCACAAGTAAAGGTAGGTAAAGAATTATACGGTTATCAAAAAGATGCTTTAAAAGAGATTTTTAATCGATTTGAAACAGCACCTAAAGATTATCATTTGTTATATCAATTGCCTACGGGAGGTGGTAAAACTGTAATTTTTTCTGAAATTGTTAGACGTTACATAGAGAAATTTGAGAAGAAGGTATTAGTTTTAACACACAGAATAGAATTAAGTAAACAAACATCTAAAATGCTTAACGAGTTTGGTGTGGACAATAAAATTATTAATTCTACAGCCAAATTAGATGATCAAAATGATTTTAATTGTTTCGTTGCTATGGTCGAAACTCTTAAAAATAGACTTACAGATGATAAATTAGATATATCGGATATTGGTTTGGTAATTGTAGATGAGGCTCACTATAATTCATTTACAAAAATCTTTAAATTTTTTAATGATTCTTTTATATTGGGTGTTACAGCTACACCTTTAAGTTCTAATACAAAATTACCGATGTATGAGAATTATCAAGAATTATTTGTCGGAGAACCAATTCATCATTTAATAGAAAGCGGTTATTTAGCACAAGCAAATATGTATTCTTATAATGTTGGTTTAACTTCGTTAGAAGTTGGTGCTAACGGAGATTATACTGTAAAATCTTCTGAAGATTTGTATATGAATACAGATATGCTAACTAAATTAGTAAGTGCTTACGAAGAAACAGCAAAAGGTAAAAAAACGCTTATTTTTAATAATGGTATTAATACTTCGATACAAGTATTTCATGCATTTAAAAAAGCGGGTTATCCTATTGCACATTTAGATAATACCAATACAAAAAAAGAAAGAGAACTAATTTTAAAATGGTTTCATAAAACACCTAATGCTATTATAACCTCTGTAAGTATTTTAACTACAGGTTTTGATGAGCCGAGTATAGAAGCTATTATTTTAAATAGAGCAACAAAATCTCTTACTTTATATTACCAAATGATAGGTCGTGGATCTCGTATATTAGGAGATAAAAAAACATTTGATGTTATAGACTTAGGTAATAACTTTCATAGATTTGGCCCTTGGGGTGCAGATTTAGATTGGCAAAAAATGTTTAGAGCACCAGACTACTATCTAGACTCTATACTTTCTGATGAAGAGATTGAAAGTACTTTTAAATACGAACTTCCGGCAGATATTAAAAAGGAATTTGCTAAATCTACAGATACTTATTTCGATATGAAAAAAGTATACATAGATACTATAAAAGCCGGCGAATCATCTAAAAGAGTTTTAGAAAAATCTATAGTTCATCATGCTAAAATGTGCATAGAAAATAGTGAGGATGTTTTTGATGCTTTAATTTTAGCTAAAATGATTGGTGAAGAAATTGATGATAGAATAAATAGATATGCTAAGTGTATATCTAAAAGTACACACAATTTTGTAACCTGGCTAAAAGATGATTATAGAAAGAAACTAAATGCATATTTACGTGCTAATTTTGACGAAGATTACGAAAAAATACATGGCCATCCGCCAATTGAAGAATAAATTTAAAAACTCTGTTAATTCAGAGTTTTTTTTTGCCTTAGACTTTTTTTAGAGATTAAAATATAAATTTTTTAATTGTAAATAGCTTTTTTTATTAATACAG
>JAHDHO010000082.1 GCA_020631275.1 Polaribacter sp.
GAAAGGAAATGACTGGTAATTTAGACGAAGTAGAAATTGGAGAAATTGTAAAATATAAAGAAGTTTTTGAAGCTTTAGAAAAACGTAAAAAAAGTATTTTAAAAACACTTGAAGAACAAGGTGTTATAACATCAGAATTAACCGAAAAAGTAAATAATTCTACAGATTTAATTTCTTTAGAGGATTTGTATTTACCTTTTAAGAAAAAGCGAAAAACAAAAGCAGAAACTGCAAGATTACAAGGTTTAGAACCATTAGCAAAAATGATTATGAGTCAGCGAGTAAATGACTTAGAATATACTGCTTCAAAATATATTAAAAATGACATTGAATCTATTGAAGATGCTTTAGAAGGCGCTCGTTTTATTATTGCAGAATGGATTAATGAGCGCACAGATATCAGAAATAATATTAGAAGAGAATTAGAACGTTTTGCTACAATTTCATCCAAAGTGATAAAGTCTAAAAAAGACGATGAAAAAGCACAAAAATTTAAAGATTATTTCGATTGGAGTGAGTCTTTAAATAAAATTCCGTCTCACAGGTTTTTAGCAATTTTAAGAGCCGAAAATGAGGGTTTTATCAGAATTAAAATAGAAGTTGATACCGAAAGATTGTTGCAAAGAATTGAAAATCGAATTATTAGAACACAAAATGAATGTTCTACACAAATAGAATTTGCTATTAAAGATGCTTTTAAACGTTTGTTATATCCTTCTCTATCAAACGAAAGACTTTCACTAGTAAAAGAAAAAGCAGATGATGATGCTATATTAGTCTTTTCTAAAAACTTAAAACAATTGCTTTTAGGTGCACCATTAGGTGAAAAAAGAGTGTTAGCAATCGATCCGGGTTTTAGATCTGGTTGTAAAGTAGTATGCTTAAACGAGCAAGGAGATTTGTTGCATAATGAAAATATTTACCCACATGAACCACAAAAACAAACAATTGAAGCCATTCAGAAAATTAGTTCGTTAACAGAAGCTTATAAAATTGAAGCTATTGCTATTGGTAACGGAACCGCATCTCGTGAAACAGAGCAATTGGTAAAGAAAATTCAGTTTAAAAATGCTGTTGATGTTTTTGTGGTTAGTGAAGCTGGCGCTTCTATTTATTCAGCATCAAAAATTGCAAGAGATGAATTTCCTAATTACGATGTAACCGTTCGTGGATCTGTTTCTATTGGTAGACGTTTGCAAGATCCGTTGGCAGAATTGGTTAAAATTGATGCTAAATCTATTGGAGTTGGCCAATACCAGCACGATGTCGATCAAACTAAATTAAAGAAATCTTTAGATGCAACTGTAGAAAGTTGTGTAAACACCATCGGAGTTAATATAAATACAGCAAGCGAATCTTTATTGAGTTACGTTTCTGGAATTGGACCAAAATTGGCAGAAAATATCGTAAATTATAGAAATAAAAATGGTTCTTTTTCTTCTAGAAACGATATAAAAAAAGTACCTCGTTTAGGTGGAAAAGGATTTGAACAAGCAGCCGGTTTCTTAAGAATTAAGAATGGTAAAAATCCGTTAGATGATTCTGCTGTGCATCCAGAAAGTTACGCTTTAGTTGATAAAATTGCAAAAGACAATAAGCTAAAAGTTACTAATTTTATTGGAAAACCTGATTTAATAAAGCAAATAAATCTAAAAAACTATATTACAGAAACCATTGGCTTACCAACTTTAACGGATATTGTAAAAGAATTAGAAAAACCTGGTTTAGACCCAAGAGAAAAAGCTAAAGTATTCTCTTTTGATGCAACTATAAAAACAATTTCAGATTTAAGAATCGGGCAATTATTACCTGGTATTGTAAATAACATTACCAATTTTGGTTGTTTTGTAGACATTGGTATAAAAGAAAGTGGTCTAATTCATGTTTCTAACCTATCGGATACTTTTGTAAAAGATGTAAATACAATTGTAAGTTTGCAACAACAAATTACTGCAAAAGTTTTAGAAGTTGATGTCGTTCGAAAACGAATTCAATTAGCTTTAATTAAATAACATTTTTATTCTTAAAATATGAGCAAAAAAGAAAAAACAGATTTATGGGATGACTTAACGGATTCTCAAAAGAATGAAATACAACAAGAAGTTATTAATTCTAATAAAAAGAAAAAATCTACTTGGGAAGATCTCAAAAAAGAGCTTTCTAAATTGAAATAGCTGCTATTTTATTTGTGTTAATATTTTTTAAAATCATAAAACTTCTAATTTATCAACAATCGTATAAAGAGCTTCTTTAAATATATATTTATTCCCTATTTTCGACCACACAAAAATAACCAATGAAAGTCTGTATTGCCGAAAAACCATCTGTAGCAAGAGAAATTGCCAACATTCTAGGAGCCAACACAAAACGTGATGGTTTTTATGAAGGCAACGGTTATGCCGTAACATATACTTTTGGGCATTTGTGTACACTTTTAGAACCTAAAGATTACAAACCGCATTGGAAAAGTTGGGATTTGAACAACTTACCAATGTTACCAGATCGTTTCGATACAAAAGTTACAGGTGATGCAGGAATTAAAAAACAATTTAACATCGTAAAATCTTTATTCGAAAAAGCAGATGTTATTATAAATTGTGGGGATGCCGGTACAGAAGGAGAACTGATACAACGTTGGGTAATTAACCAATGTAATTACAAAGGAAAAGTGCAACGTTTATGGATTTCTTCTTTAACGGAAGAAGCCATAAAAGACGGATTCAAAAATTTAAAACCAGCAGAAGATTACGATAACTTATATTATGCGGGATATTCTCGTGCTATCGGAGATTGGCTATTAGGTTTAAATGCAACTCGTTTATATACTGTAAAATTCGGCGGTTTTAAACAAGTTTTATCAGTTGGTAGAGTGCAAACTCCTACCCTAGCCATGTTGGTAAATCGTTATTTTGAAATTCAAAATTTTAAACCACAACCTTACTGGGAATTACAAACTACATACAGAAATACGCTGTTTAATTATGAAGATGGACGTTTTCTTAAACAAGAAGACGGTCAAGTTTTAGCGGATAAGGTTGCACAATCAGAATTTGAAATTGTTTCTGTTACCAAAAAGAAAGGAAAAGAATATGCTCCAAAATTATTCGATTTAACAGGTTTACAAGTATATTGTAATAATAAGTTTGGTTTTTCTGCGGATGAAACTTTAAAAATCGTTCAGAAATTATACGAAATGAAAGTAGTTACGTACCCAAGAGTAGATACTACTTTTTTACCGAATGATTTGTACCCAAAAATACACGGAATTTTATCGAAATTAACTAATTATAGCGAATTAACACAACCGCTTTTAGGCAATAAAATCAAAAAAACAAAACGTGTTTTTGATGATAAAAAAGTAACAGATCACCACGCAATAATACCTACAGGAATTCAAGGTAATTTACAGTACAACCAACAACAGGTTTACGATATAATTACAAGAAGATTTATTGCTGTATTTTACCCAGATTCTGATGTTTCTAATACATCTGTAATTGGTAAGGCGGCAGAAGTTCCTTTTAAAACAACCGGAAAAGAAATTTTAAATAAAGGTTGGCGTGTTGTTTTTAAAACTAAAGAAAGTAAGGTTAAGAAAGAAATGAATGAGAAAATGACCTTGCCTTCTTTTGTAAAAGGAGAAAAAGGAACTCATGAACCTTCGTTTTTAGAAAAAGAAACAAAACCGCCAAGAAATTACACAGAAGCAAGTTTATTACGCGCCATGGAAACTGCAGGAAAGCAGGTTGATGATGATGAAATGCGCGAATTAATGAAAGAAAACGGAATTGGTAGACCTTCTACAAGAGCAAGTATAATAGAAACTTTATTTCGAAGAAAATATATTGAACGTAAGAAAAAACTAGTATTACCAACACAAACTGGTATCGATTTAATTAATATTATTGACAACGAATTATTAAAATCTGCCGAATTAACCGGACTTTGGGAAAAACGTTTGAAAGAAATTGAACGAGGTGATTTTAACGCAGGAACGTTTATTAATAATATGAAAAAAATGGTGGATGAATTGGTCTACGAAGTCCGTTCTAATACATCTAAAAAAAGAATTTCTTCAGAAAACAAAAATCAGGCTAAGCAAGTAGATACTTCGAAACCAAAAGTAAAATCTAAAAAAGAAGTTGCAGGTAAAACCTGCCCTAAATGTAAAAAAGGAAAACTATTAAAAGGTTCATCTGCTTTTGGATGTTCTGAATATAAAGCTGGTTGCGATTTAAAAATTCCTTTTGAAGTTTACGGTAAAAAAGTTTCTGAAAACCAACTAATAAGGCTAATAGACAAAGGCTGTACAACAAACTTAAAAGGTTTTGTTTTAAATGATAGTAAAGTTGAGGGGTTAATTAGGTTTGATGATAGTTTCGCTTTAAAGCTAGAACCGAAACAACAACCTGTTAAAAAAGTTGCCACAAATTCTTCGGATACAATTAGCTGCCCGAAATGTAAAAAAGGTACAGTTTTAAAAGGAAAAACTGCTTACGGGTGTTCAAATTACAAATCTGGTTGTGATTTTGTTTTTACATTCGAAAACATAAAAAAAATTGCCAATGGGCAACCTTTAACAAAAGAATTGGTTCTTAATATTATTTCTAAATAAAAGTAAAACCTGTTTACAAATTTTTAACTAAGCATCTTATATAATTAGGGTTAGCAGACAATTCTAGCCCTGATTGCAGCATTTGTTTGAGCTCTTTTTTCTTTTTCAGAAAAAAAGCGAGTGCGGAAAGCAGGAAATAGCTTCAAAAAAAATTACAACATATTTCTTTCGTAAAACTTTTCTACTTTTTCTCTTGCCCAAGGTGTTGTTCTTAAAAATTTTAAAGAAGATTTATATGTTGGGTTATTTCTAAAAGCATTTATGTTTAATCGATCTCCTAATTCTTCCCAACCATATTCTTTAAACAATTGTTCTAAAATTGTTGCCAATTTTATACCGTGCATTGGGTTGTTTGGTTGTTCTTTACTCATTATTATTAGAATTTGCTATCGTTAAAATTAAGTCGGAATTTATAATTGAATTGTTGTTTGAGGTATTTGCAACTACTTTCATGCAAGTTGCAATTTTATCTGGATGAATCATTTTATACTTTTTTAAAGGCCCAATAAATAGCGGATTTAAGAATTTCATAATTCCTTTACCGATACTTTCTCCTAAACGAAACTCGTCTCTTTTACCACCAATTAAAGAGGGTCTTAAAATATATGTATTGGTTATATTTTGTGATAAAACATCTTTTTCCATTTCACCTTTAATTCTGTTATAAAAAACAGAACTTTTTGCATCTGCTCCCATAGAAGACATTACAGCAAAAGTAGTAATATTGTTAGCTTTGGCTAATTTTGCTGCAGTAACCGGTATGCCATAATCTATAGATTTGTACTTTTCTTTATCTTTAGTTTTTGATGCTGTTGTGCCAATGCAACAAAATACTTGGTCTGCTGTAAAAAGTGTTTTTTGCTCTTCTAAAGCAAACATATCTATTAAATGTTCTTCTATTTTACTTGATGATATATTTACAGAACTTCTAGAAAAAAGTTTAATTTTTGTATACGATGTATCTGCAATTAACTTTTGTAAAAGTAAATTACCTGTTAAACCAGTTGCACCTAATATAATTGCTGTTTTGCTCATTTATTTATCTAAATCTGGTAAAACAAAATCATCTAAAACAGACTTTTTAGCCATCATTTTTTCGATTTCCTCTACTGTTCTTGGTGCTTCTGCAGATAGGTTTACAGGCCCATTTTTTGTAACCAAGATATCATCTTCTATTCTAATACCAATTCCCCACCATTTCTTATCGCAATTACTTCCTTCTGGAATATAAATTCCAGGTTCCATGGTAACTACCATATTTTCTTCAAAATTACCATAATTTCCTGGATCGTGCACGTCTAAACCAATATGATGTGATGTTCCGTGAGGATAATATGGATGTTTTTCATCAATAGATTTTATAATACCTAATTTAAATAAACCTTCGTTTACAATATTTTTAGAAAGTAGATTTGGTTTTGCCATACTTTCTCCTATTTTATAAGCAGCAATACCTGCTTCTTGAGCCTTATAAACTATTTCGTAAATAGCTTTTTGTTCTTTTGTAAACTTACCGTTTGCAGGAATTGTTCTTGTTACATCTGCAGTATAACCTCTATATTCTGCACCTAAATCCATTAAAACTAAATCGTTACCAACTTTTGTTTTATTATTTTCTATATAATGCAAAATACAACCATTGTTTCCTGCGCCAACAATAGACGGATATCCTTCGTATTCTGCACCATATTTTTTATAAACAAACTCATGTATACCTTGTAATTCTGTTTCAGACATATGAGGTTTCATGGCTTTCATTACTTCTACTTGCCCAATTGCAGAGATTCTTACTGCTTTTGTTAATAAAACCAATTCTTCTTTAGTTTTTACTTCTCTTAAAGTTGCCAAATTTCTTGATAAAAAAGTTACATCTAAATTTGTTTTAGCATCTAATTTTAAAGATATTTTTTGCTGCAAATCTTTCTTTAAATTAATATCTGTTGCTTCTTTAAATTTCATTAAATCTTCATCATCTTTTAAAGATGCATCGTAAGCTACTGCTCTACCAATTATCTGTGCAACATTTGCACTATTTTCTATTGGCGTAGATTTTACCAACTCGTAAATCTGCTTTTTTAAAGGCGATAAAAAGTTTTTAGGATTAAAATCTGCTTTTTCTTTAAAAGCCAAAACCAAATCATAAACTTCTGCTTTTTCTCTTGTAGAATTTCTATAATCGTCATTAAATTTCTCGATAAAAACCCTATCAAATTTTTTATAATCTAGGGTATCATTTATAAAGTCTTCTCCATTTTTTGCTACTTTAAAACCCAACTCATTAATAGCTCCTTCAACTCCCAACCTTTTACCATTCCATTGTTCTGCTCTTTTATTTTTTTTCTGAACATATAAAACTTCATTATAAACTTGTCCATTTTCACCGGTTTGATTTTCGGAAAACAAAACTAAAACTCCGTTTGGTTCTCTATAACCTGTTAAATAATAAAAATTAGGATCTTGATGAAAAACATAATCAACATCATTAGCTCTGTTTCTTAATGGGTTTGCAAACACAACGGCAACAGAATTCTTTGGCATTTTACTTCTTAATGCATCTCTTCTGTCTTTATGAAATTCTTTAGAAAGAAAATCTGTAGGAGTTTGTGAAAACACGCTAAAAGTTGTGGTTAAAAAAGTTATTAAAATAATTTTAAAAATCTTCATTATTGTTGATTTACAAGTTGTTTACCCAAATGTAACATTATTTTTTATTAGGTAGAAATATTAACAAAATATTAGTGATTGATAATTGCGAATTTTTCAATAATTTAGCGCTAAATTTAAGAAATCTATACATGAAAAATATTGCATTACATTCGGTTCACGAAAAATTAGGCGCTAAAATGGTACCTTTTGCTGGTTACAATATGCCGGTTCAATATGAAGGCGTTACTGCAGAACATTTAACGGTTAGAGAATCTGTTGGTGTTTTCGACGTAAGCCATATGGGTGAATTTTTAGTTTCTGGTGAAAATGCTTTGGCACTTATTCAAAAAGTAACGTCTAACGATGCTTCTAAATTAGAAATTGGCGATGCGCAATATAGTTGTTTACCAAACACAGAAAACGGTATTGTAGACGATTTAATTTGTTATAGAATTAAAGAAGACCAATATCTATTGGTTGTAAATGCATCAAACATAGAAAAAGATTGGAACTGGATTGCTTCTTACAATAAAGAATTTAATGCAGATTTAAGAGATTTATCAGAAGAGTACTCTTTATTAGCTATTCAAGGCCCCAAAGCTGTAGAAGCAATGCAATCTTTATCTTCATTAGATTTATCAAAAATACCATTTTATAAGTTTAAAATAGGTGATTTTGCAGGTATTGAAAATGTAATTATTTCTGCCACAGGTTATACCGGTTCTGGTGGTTTTGAAATCTACTGTAAAAATGAAGAAGTAGAACAAATTTGGAATAGAGTTTTCTTAGCTGGTGCAGCATTTGGTATTAAACCAATTGGTTTAGCAGCAAGAGATACTTTAAGAACAGAAATGGGTTATTGTTTATATGGTAATGATATAGACGATACTACTTCGCCAATAGAAGCAGGTTTAGGTTGGATTACAAAGTTTTCTAAAGATTTTGTAAACTCTGAAGCTTTGGCAAAACAAAAAGCAGAAAAACCAACAAAAAAATTAGTTGCTTTTGAATTAAATGAAAGAGGAATACCGAGACAAGGCTATGATATTGTTGATGTTGAAGGTAACGTAATTGGTAACGTAACTTCTGGTACAATGAGCCCTAGCTTAAATAAAGGTATAGGTTTAGGATATGTACCTACTAATATTGCAAAAAGCGGTACTCGAATTAATATTCAAATTCGAAAAAAAATAATACCAGCCACAATTGTAAAACTACCTTTTTACAAAGGATAAAGATAATATTTAAAAACCTCACATATTTGTGAGGTTTTTTAGTTTAAAGAACTAATTTCACTTTTTAATTACTTCAAAAAAAAATTATATGAATTGTTTGTTAACTGGCGGTACAGGAATTGTTGGTAGCCACATTATTTTTGAATGGCTACACAAAGCTATTGTAGAAAAAACCGTAAACCATCTTTTTGTAGTAATTCGAGCTAATGAAAAAACTGCAGAAGAAAGACTTTTAGCAATTCTTAAAGATAAATCTCGTCCTGAGTTTTTAAACAATTTTACTTTAGAAGCTTGTTTAGAAAAAATTACTGTCATTTCTCATGACTTAGAGTCTATCAACAAAACTATTTTACAAGATTATATTTTTGATACTGTTATACATTGTGCGGGTTCTACAAGTTTATTACACACAGCAGATTCTAAACAAATTGTACATGCCCAAAATTATTTAGTAACTAAAAACCTTTTAGAAGAACTACCTAAAAATGTGTCTCGTTTTTTATATATAAGTACAGCTTTCTCTTTTGGTATACAAGATGAAAAAGTAAACGATTCAATAGAAAATTATAACGTTCATAAATTTAGAAATCCGTATGAAAAATCTAAATATGAAAGTGAATTTTTTGTCAAAGAAACTTGTAAACTAAAAAATATAGATGCACAAATATTAAGACCAAGTATCATTTGCGGTAGATTATTAGATGCGCCATTTTTTGAAACACCAAAGTTTGATGTATTTTATTCTTGGGCAATATTTTTAGATAAGTATGCAAAAAAATCTAAAAATAATTTTAGAATTTGGATTGATAAAGAAAGTGGTTTAAATATTGTTCCGGTAGATTTTGTTGCAAAAGCAATCTTACTCGCATTTTTAAATCCGACTATAAAAGAACTAAACATAGTAAACCCTAAACAAATTTTACATAAAAATTATGTAGGTGACGTTCTAGAATCTTTTAAAATAAATACGTACGAATACGTTTCTGAGAAGCCAGAAAACCTTAATAGTTTTGAACAGCTTTACTACAAAAGTATTGGTAGTCTTTTTGAAAAATATGTTTCTGTACCAGATTTACAGTTTAAATCTACCTTAATACTAAAGTTTATTGAAGAATTAAAATTAGACATTACGCTTGGTGTGCATGAAAACTTTATGAACTTAATTGACTTTTCGGTTGAAAAAAAATTTAGAAAAAGTTATTATTAATCTAAAACTCTAAACCTATGGATTCTTTAACACAAATAGTTTTAGGAGCCGCAGTTGGTGAAGCCGTATTAGGCAAAAAAATTGGCAATAAAGCAATGTTGTATGGTGCAATTGCAGGTACAATACCAGATTTAGATATAGTTTCTAGTTTTTTTACAGATACCGTAACTGCTCTAGAAATCCATAGAGGCTTTACCCACTCTATTTTATTCTCTGTTATTTTTGCTCCGATTTTTGCTTATTTAGTGCTAAAATTCGAGAAATATAAAAATTTTAAAAATTGGACATGGCTCTTTTTTTGGGCGTTTATAACACATCCTATTTTAGACGCACAAACAACTTGGGGCACACAATTGTTTTGGCCTTTAGATATAAGATTGGCTTTTAAAAATATTTTTGTTGTAGACCCATTATATACATTACCTTTTATCATTTTTGTGTTGTTAGCAATGTTTCAAAAAAGAACTTCTAAAAAGAGAAAAACTTATAATAATTTAGGGTTGATAATAAGTAGTTCTTATTTAGCCATCTCCTTAATTTTAAAAGGTCTTTCTTACAAAAAATTCACCAAAGAATTGAATAATCAAAATATTACATATTCTAAAATAGCCACAAAACCCGCACCTCTAAATACTATTTTATGGACTACAAACGTAGAAACTAAAAATGCTTTTTTGATAGGTCATTCCTCTTTTTTTGATAAAAAACCAATCGAATTTTCCTATTACCCCAAGAATCATCACTTATTAGGAAATTTAAAAAATAATGATAAAGTAAAACGAATGATTTCAATTTCTAAAGGTTGGTATACAATTAGTAAACAACAAAATGAACTTTATTTTAATGATTTAAGATTCGGAACCCTAAGTATGCGTAAAAATGCAGAAAACTTTGTTTTTAAGTATAAAATTAATGTTGATGAAAATGAAAACGTAACTTTTATAGAAGTCAAAAAAAATAAAGACGATGCTAAAAATTTACTATCAGATCTTTGGATAAGAATAAAAGGAAATTAATATGAAATTTTTGTAAGGAGCCCTCCTTAAAAACGATTAAACATTTTTAAATTAAATTTTCAATTAAACTAACATGAAAAAATTACTTTTTACAGCCATTATTGGCGCAACAATTATTACAGGTTGTAAACAACAACCCAAAACAGAAAAAACTACTAAAACTGTAAAAACAGAAAAGGTAACTAAGAATTTTTCTGAAGCTATCGAAACTGCACATAAAAAAGTAGTTTTTCTAGCTAAAGAAGCAATACAATTTAATGCAGTTATAAATTTTGGAGGTAATGAAATTTTGAATGCAGATATAACGGTTTCTACTTCTTCTGATATTGCCAAAATAACATATAAAAATGGTGATGAAATTTATGTAGATAAACAAGATATTTTTGTTTCTGATGGATTAAAAGAAAATCCTGGAGTGCGTTTTCATGCATATACTTGGAATTATTTTTTCCTATTTCCATATAAATTAAATGACAACGGAACAAAATGGGATTTTAATCATACAACAGAAGAAGCAAATAATAATTTAAAAACAGCTAAACTAAGTTTTGAAGCAAATACGGGTGATGCACCAGATGATTGGTATGTAGTTTATAAAAATAACGAAAGTGATTTATTAGAACACGTTGCCTACATTGTTACTGCTGGTAAAACAAAAGAAGCTGCAGAAGCAGATCCGCATGCTATAAAATATACAGATTATACAGATATAGAAGGTATTTCTATTGCCACAAATTGGGATTTTTATGGATGGAATTCTAAAGATGGTTTAACTGATAAAATTGGAAATGCAAAAATTACAAACATAAAATTTGTAGAAGGTTTTAGAGATGGTTTTTCTATTCCAAAGAACTATATCAAAAAATAAAATTCCCCGTTGCTCATAATCTAAAAATCTCATTATCTTTAAATAGATAATGAGATTTTTTATTTTTAATAAGTAAGTATTGTAATGTTATTTGTTATACAAAACCTTTTTACTGATAATACCTTTTTCAGTTTTAATGTTTACAATATATACTCCATTAGCTAGATTCTTAACTTTAAGTCTGTTTTCACTATCAGAAGAATCAATGTTCCAGC
>JAHDHO010000083.1 GCA_020631275.1 Polaribacter sp.
TGATGGACGGAACTATAGATATGATTCGTCAGTCTTTAGATAATACAGGTTTCCCGAACTTACCAATAATGGCATATTCTGTAAAATACGCATCCGCTTTTTATGGTCCTTTTAGAGATGCGGCAGATTCTGCACCAACATTTGGAGACAGAAGAACCTATCAAATGGATCCTTCAAATAGAGATGAAGGAATGCGTGAAGCTACTTTTGATGACCAAGAAGGAGCAGATATTTTAATGGTAAAACCAGCACTTTCTTATTTAGATATTATTAGAGATTTAAAAAATAATTTCGATAGACCAATTGCATGCTATAATGTAAGCGGAGAATATGCAATGGTTAAAGCAGCAGCAGAAAAAGGTTGGATTGATGGAGAAAAAGTGATGATGGAAAGTCTGTTATCTATGAAAAGAGCAGGAGCAGATATAATAATTACTTATTTTGCTAAAGAAGCAGCAAGGGTATTAAAGACTAACAACTAAAGACTAAGAACTAGTAAAGTATGAGCTTTAAAAAATCACAAAAATTATACAAAAAAGGATTAAAAAATCTTGTAGGTGCAGTAAATTCTCCGGTAAGAGCATTTTCTTCTGTTGGCGGAAATCCGTTGTTTATTAAAAAAGCAAAAGGAACTAAAATTACAGATGTTGACGGAAATGAATATGTAGATTTAGTACTTTCTTACGGGCCAATGATATTAGGTCACAGACATAAAAAAGTACAAAAAGGTGTTGATAAAGCTTTAAAGAATGGTTATTCTTTTGGTGCATCTACAGAAGCAGAAATAAAATTAGCAAAAATTGTTTGTGACGCTTTTCCAGAAATGGATAAAGTTCGTTTTGTAAACTCTGGTACAGAAGCTGTTTTAAGCGGAATTAGATTAGCTAGAGCATTTACAGGTAAAGACAAAATTATTAAGTTTTCTGGTTGTTATCACGGGCATCAAGATGCGTTATTGGTTGCAGCAGGTTCTGGATTGGCAACTTTAAGTTTACCTGGTTCTAAAGGTGTGCCAGAAGGCGCAGTAAAAAACACGTTAATTGCAGAATACAATAATTTAGAAAGTGTTAAAAAACACTTTGAAGAACACGATGATATTGCTGGTGTAATTATAGAGCCAATCGGTGGTAATATGGGTGTTGTAATTCCGCAAAATAATTTCTTAAAAGACTTAAAAGAGTTTTTAGAAACTAAAGGAGCCTTATTAATTGCTGATGAAGTAATGACAGGTTTTCGTTCTAAATTTGGTGGTGCGCAAGAATTATTAGGTGTTACAGCAGATATTACGTGTTTAGGTAAAGTAGTTGGTGGAGGTTTTCCTGTTGGTGCTTACGGAGCACGAAACGAAATCATGGAAAATGTTGCGCCTTTAGGAGGAATGTATCAAGCAGGTACATTGTCTGGAAATCCAATAGCTATGGCTGGTGGAATAGCAACTTTAACCGAGTTAAAAAAACAAAATCCGTATAAAAAATTCGAAGAGGTTGGTGCAATAATAGAAGTAATTTTATTAGAAACCGCTAAAAAATACAATGTAGATTTAACAGTAAATAGATTTGGTTCTATGTTAAATCCGTTCTTTACAAAAACTAAAGTTACAAATTTTGAAGAAGCGCAAACTTCAGATACAGAAAAGTTTGGTGTTTTCTTTTGGGAAATGATAAAAAACGGTGTGTTTTTACCACCAAGTCAATTTGAAGCTTGGTTTTTATCATCAGCATTAAAAGATAAGGATATAAAAATAATAGCAAATGCAACTGACAAGGCAATGAAAAAAGTAGCCGTTAGCTTTTAGCTATTTGCTTTTAGTAGAGAATTTATGAGAAATTTTAGAAAATTAAAGATTTGGGAACAAGGAATTGTTATTGTCAAAGAAATTTATAAAATAGCTCAAAAATTACCTTCTGATGAAAAGTTTGGATTGAAAAGTCAAATTACCAGAGCTGCCGTTTCAATTCCATCAAATATAGCCGAAGGTTCTAGTAGAAATAGTGAAGTTGAATTTAAACGATTTTTAGAAATTGCAACAGGTTCACTTTTTGAGGTTGAAACTCAACTTATAATAATTCAAGAATTAGAATTAATAGAATCAGAAGAATTAAAGGTCATTTTTGAACTTATAGAAAAAGAAGGCAAGATGATGAATGGATTAATAAATAAAATAAAGAATAGCTAAAAGCCAAAGCCAAAAGCTAAAAGCTAATAGCCAAAAGCTATAAAATGATAAAAAACGATTTATTTTTAAGAGCATTAAAAGGAGAAACTGTAGATAGACCGCCAGTTTGGATGATGAGACAAGCTGGAAGATATTTGCCAGAGTTTATGGAAATTAAACACAAATACGATTTCTTTACACGTTGTCAAACTCCAGAATTAGCATCAGAAATTACTGTACAGCCAATTCGTAGATACGGTATGGATGCAGCTATTTTATTTTCTGATATTTTGGTTATTCCGCAGGCAATGAATATTCATGTGGAAATGAAACCAAATTTCGGGCCTTATTTACCAAATCCTATTCGTACTCAAAAAGATTTAGACTCTGTTATTATTCCAGATATTCAAGATTCTTTGGGTTACGTAATGGATGCTATTAAAGCAACCAAAGAAAAACTAAATGACGAAATTCCGTTAATTGGTTTCGCAGGTTCACCTTGGACGATTCTTTGTTATTGTGTACAAGGTCAAGGTTCTAAAAACTTTGATAAAGCCAAAGAATTATGTTTTACAAATCCGGTTGTAGCACATTCTTTATTACAAAAAATTACAGATACAACTATTGCGTATTTAAAAGCAAAAGTAGAGGCTGGTGTAGATGCTGTTCAGGTATTTGATTCTTGGGGCGGAATGTTATCTCCAGTAGATTATCAAGAATTTTCTTGGCAATACATGCAACAAATAATCGATGCTTTAAAAGATATTACTCCGGTAATTGCATTTGGTAAAGGTTGTTGGTTTGCGTTAAACGAAATGTCTAAATCTGGTGCTTCTGCGTTAGGTGTAGATTGGACGTGTTCTGCAAGAAATGCACGTTATTTATCTGGCGGAAATATAACTTTGCAAGGTAATTTCGATCCAACAAGATTGTTCTCTCCACCATCAGAAATTAAGAAAATGGTAAACCAGATGATTAATGAGTTTGGTAAAGATAAATACATTGTAAATCTAGGACATGGTATTTTGCCAAATATTCCGTTAGATCATGCAAAAGCATTTGTAGATGCAGTAAAAGAATATAAAGCAAATTAAAAAATGCCTCATTTTATTTTAGACTGTTCAGAAAATATTTTAAAGCTTCAAGAACCAAGAAAGGTGCTTGAAGCTGTTTTTGAAACAGCATTTTCTACAGGATTATTTGATAGAGATGATATAAAAGTTCGTATAAATCCATTTAAACACTCTTTAGTTCAAAGTGCAGAAGCAGATTTTATACATGTTTTTGGTAATATTATGGAAGGTAGAACAGAAGAACAAAAATCTGATTTATCCTATGCAATTGTAGCAACATTAACAACGCTGTTTCCAAAGGTTCCTATCATTTCTATGAATATTAGAAATTTTGAACAAGCTACTTATTGTAATAAATCTATGATTTAAATAAGTAATTTGGGCGTTACTTTGTTAAAAAAAACAAAGTCGCGCTTTCCATTATATCTTTTTGCAGAAAAAGCAAAAAGGATGCCATTATAATCGCTAACGCAAACCAAGGCTAATGATAAAAAATATACTTTCAGCAATAAAAGCATATTTAGGAGCTGTTAATTTAATTTCAAAATTAAAACTTTGGAAATATTTTATAATTCCTATAATTATTAGTGTTGTTACAGCAACCATTATTGGTTTTACAGCTTATGGGTTATCAGACAATGTAGGTAGTTTTATAGCTAAAGTTTGGATTTGGGATTGGGGCAAAGAAACGTTTACATCCTTTGCATCTTTTATTGGCGGAATTTTTGTCTTGGTAATAGGTTTAATTTTATACAAACATATCGTTTTAGCTTTGTCTGCTCCGTTTATGAGCCCGGTTTCAGAAAAAATAGAAAATTATTTCAACGGAAGTTTAAAACATCAACACAGAAAAACAAGTTTTAACGAACAATTAATTAGAGGAATTCGAATTAATATCAGAAATTTATCCAAAGAATTATTAATTACGATTCCTATTTTATTATTAAAATTTATTCCGGTAGTAAATATTTTTTCTACTATTTTACTGTTTTTAGTACAGTCTTACTATGCTGGTTTTGGTAATATAGATTACACATTAGAGCGTCATTTAAATTATAACGATAGTATTTCTTTTGTTCGTAAAAACAAAGGGATAGCTATAGGAAACGGAATTGTGTTTATGCTATGTTTGCTAATACCGTTTATAGGAATCATTATTGTTTTACCTTTATCTGTAACTGCAGCAACTACAAAAACAGTAGATTTGTTAAAAGAACAATAATCAGTTATTTATAAGAACTAATTGTTAACAAAAATGAAAGCAAGAAATCTATTCTTTATTTTGAGCATAATAGTTTTTTTTACTTCATGCTCTAAGAGAGAATCTTATTGGATAGATTTCAACTGGGTTCCCATAAATATGAGTGGACATAAATTTGAAAAAGCTGCAATTTTTCTCAGTTTTAAAATAGACAGTTTTCCAAACCGTTTTTCTGCACAATTTGATACAGGAGCAGAAAGTTTTTTTAAAGAAAACACAATTTCATCTTTTATAGAAAATAATACAAAACTGTTAAAAAAACTTGATAGCATATCAGGTAATAAAAACTTAAATAATTTACAGGTAAAATCAGGATTAAGTAATTTAAATTTAAAATTTAAGGATACTGTAGTACTACAAAAAAAAGTATTTCTTTACCCAAATACGGGGAAGATATATACAGAAGAAGAGTTTGATACAAGTAGAATTCATTTAGGAACTTTAGGTGTAGATCTATTAAAAAATAAAATTCTTATAATGGATTATGTTTCTGAAAGATTAACTATTCTAGAAGAAATACCGTCGAATTACAAGATTAAAAAAAGTATACCATTTGTTTTAGATGATATTAACAGAGTTTATTTGCCTATTAAATTAAGAGGTAATTCATTTTATATAATGTTTGATACAGGGTCAAGTGTTTTTTCATTAATTACTTTTGATAAAACTATTTGGAATGGAGTAAAGAAAAACAGTAATATGGATACTTTGAGTGTCTCATCTTTTGGAAAATATTATGATGTTTACGGTTCTACTATAGAAGAAGATGTTTATTTAATGGATATGAATTTAAAAAACTTTAAAATGCATTATAATACAAGACCAGTAAATAAAACTTTTCTTAATGGATTACAAGTTATTGGAACGACAGGAAATAAATTGTTTTTAAATAAGATGATAGCTGTTAATTATAAAAATAATACGTTGAATATTTTAGAATAATGAAAGATCAGTTTTATAAATACATAGAAAAATTACAAGACAAAATTACTTCTAAATTAGAAGAAATTGATGGAGGAACTACGTTTAAAGAAGATATTTGGAAAAGACCAGAAGGTGGTGGTGGTAGAACACGTGTAATAGAAAATGGAAATGTTTTTGAAAAAGGAGGTGTTAATATTTCTGCTGTTCACGGTGAATTGCCAGAAGTTTTAAGAAATCAATTTAAAGTAAAAGAAGGTAATTTTTTTGCCTGCGGATTAAGTTTAGTTTTACATACTATAAATCCTTTTGTACCAACGGTTCATGCCAATTGGCGTTATTTTGAAATGTATGATGATGCTGGCAATATTGTAACGCAATGGTTTGGTGGCGGACAAGATTTAACGCCTTATTATTTGTTTGATGAAGATGCAATTCACTTTCATTCGGTTTGTAAAGCAGCTTGTGATGCGCATAATTCAGAATTTTATCCGAAGTTTAAAAAGACTTGTGATGAGTATTTTTGGAATGCTCACAGAAATGAAGCACGCGGAATTGGAGGTCTATTTTTCGACTACTTAAAAGAAACCGAAGAATTTTCTATAGAAGACAGATTTAATTTTGTTACCCAAGTAGGAGATAGTTTTCTAGAAAGTTATGTGCCAATTGTAAATAGTAGAAAAGAGATAGCATTTGATGAAAATCATAAAGATTGGCAAGAAGTTAGACGTGGTCGTTATGTAGAATTTAATTTGGTTCATGACAGGGGAACCTTGTTTGGTTTAAAAACCAACGGAAGAATTGAAAGTATTTTAATGAGCTTACCGCCCGTTGTACAATGGAAGTATAATCATCAACCAGAAGAAAACTCTAACGAAGCAAAATTACTAGAAGTGTTAGCAAATCCTAAAGAATGGGTTTAGTTATTGATTTCGTAATTTAAGTTCATTTTTATTGAATTTAATTTATATAAATTTTTAATTTAACATACTTTTTACGAATAATTTAATTTAAGTTATTATTAACATTTATTTTTAGTCTTAAAAATTAGTGTAAAAACATGCTTTTTTGTATTTTTGTGTCCTGAAAAATCAGTAAGAAATGGCAAGATTTGAATTAAAGTTACCTAAAATGGGTGAAAGTGTTGCAGAAGCAACAATAACTTCTTGGTTAAAAGAAGTAGGAGATACGGTAGAATTAGATGAAGCAGTTGTAGAAATTGCTACGGATAAAGTAGACTCTGAAGTACCTAGTGAAGTTGAAGGAACTTTAATAGAAATTTTATTTCAGAAAGATGATGTTGTTGCCGTTGGTGATGTAATTGCTGTAATAGAAACAGAAGGCGAAGATAACGGACAAGTAAATACAGAATCTCCTAAAGAAGTAGCAGAAGAAAAGACTGCAGAAATAGCTGCTGTTGAGCAAACTATTGATAAGGCTGTAGAGATTAAGACTACACCGATTTCTAAAAATTCAGAATCTGGTAAATTTTACTCTCCTTTAGTTCGTAATATCGCTCAGAAAGAAAATGTTTCTATGGAAGATTTAGAAAATATTTCTGGTTCTGGCAAAGACGGTCGTGTTACTAAAGAAGATATTTTATCTTTTATAGAAAATAGAAATAATGCACCAAAAACTTCAGAGAAAGCGTCAGTACAAGCTACTATAAAAGCAGCAAAACCTGTTGCTAAAGCTGCGCCTGTTTCGGTAAACGGAGAAGATGAGGTAATAGAGATGAGTAGAATGGGTAAATTGATTGCAAAACATATGGTAGATTCTGTACAGACATCTGCACACGTGCAATCTTTTATCGAAATAGATGTTACAAACATTGTAAAATGGAGATCTAAAGTTAAAGATGCCTTCTTTAAACGTGAAGGAGAAAAATTAACTTTTACGCCAATTTTAATGCAGGCTGTAGCTTCTACAATAAAAAAATATCCTTTAATTAATATCGCTTTAAACGGAGATACTATAATAAAGAAGAAAAATATCAATTTGGGTATGGCTGCAGCTTTACCAGATGGTAATTTAATTGTTCCTGTTATTAAAAATGCAGATCAATTAAATTTGGTTGGTATGACAAAGTCTGTAAACGACTTAGCTGTTAGAGCAAGAAATAATCAATTGAAGCCAGATGAAATTCAGGGTGGTACGTATACAGTTACTAATGTTGGTAGTTTTGGTTCTGTAATGGGAACTCCAATTATTAATCAACCACAAGTTGCTATTTTAGCTTTAGGTGCAATTAGAAAAGTACCTGCGGTAATAGAAACACCAGAAGGCGATTTTATTGGAATTAGACAAAAAATGTTTGTTTCTCATTCTTACGATCATAGAGTTGTAAACGGTGCTTTGGGTGGAATGTTTATTAAAACTTTAAAAGAAATATTAGAAGCTTGGGATGTAAATCAAGATTTTTAATAAAGTAAATTATAAATAGATTAACAAAACGCTTGGATTTTCCAAGCGTTTTTTTGTTACTTTGAATTTAGAATTTATTACTACTATGTCTTTCGAAAATCCTATTTTATTTTTTATTTGCTCATTAGGTGTTTTTAATGGTTTCTTGGCAAGTCTTTATTTTTTATTCTTCAGTAAAGAAAAACGTACCCAAAATCTTTTGTTTGGTTTTTTATTGTTAAGCTTAAGTTTAAGAATTGGTAAATCGGTTTATATTATTTTTACAGAAAGAGATAACCGAGATTTATTAATATCTCAAATAGGTTTGTCTGCTTGCTTTGTAATTGGTGTGTTTTTATATTACTATCTAAAATCTTCGGTAGAAAATAAAAAGGCTTTCTCTAAATCATGGAAAATTCATATCATAATTCTTATTCTTATCATTACAATTTTTGGTTTCTTAAAACCTTATAAATCGAATGTAGAGTTGTGGCGATTATATGTTGTACATACAATTTATAGTATTTGGGGCTTGTATTTAGTATTTTCAATATTTGTCTTAAAGAATATAATGCTAAAAGTTTTTAGAAGAAGTCAGAAATTAACTATTTCAGAATCTTGGTTGGTATGTGTCTTGATGGGTAACGTTTTAATATTTGCGGCTTATATAATTGGTTATTTCTATTTATACTTAGTTGGTACTATTACTTTTTCTGTCATATTCTACGGACTTTTAATTTTTCTTTTATCTAAAAGTAACAGAGAAAATGTATTTAAGGATATTCCAGAAAAATATGCTTCAAAAAAAATTAATGATAATAAAGCGAATGAGATATTAACAGCTTTGCATAAATTAATGCAAGACAAAGAGCTGTATAAAAACACAAATATTAAATTAATTGATATTGCCAAAGAATTAAATATAACTTCACATCAATTATCACAATTATTAAATGATAATTTGGGTAAAAGTTTTGCTCTTTTTTTAAATGAACACAGAATTACAGAGGCAAAAAGAATTTTAGAAGAAAATAATCAGTTTACTTTAGAAGCTATTGGTTTTGAAGCTGGATTTTCATCAAAATCTACTTTTTACGCTACCTTTAAAAAATTAGTAGGTAAAACACCGTCTGCATATAGAAAACAATTCTATTAAGAATTATATCCAAATTTATAATTTCGGACACATAATTTATAATACTTCACTTGTTCTTTTGATTGATTTTAGAGATTTGAAAAATAATCTTTAAAATTAATATTTATGAAAAATTACATGTTCTTATTTGTAGTGATTTTTAATCTTCAAATAAGTTTTTCTCAATCTGAAACTTCTTTAATAGAAAAAACTTTAAAAAATTATACAGAGGGTAGTTCGTATAATAAGCCAAAAATGTTAGAAAGTGCTTTTTATAGTAAGGCTACGTTATATTTAACAAGCAAAAAAGGGTTTAATGTTTATTCACCAAAAGAGTATGTTGCTTTCTTTAAAAATTCTGAAATAGGAAAATTTAATGGAAGAAATTCTAAAGTTCTAGCAATAGAGGTAATTAAAGATATTGCAACGGCTAAAGTTGAAATTTCTGGACCAGATAGAAAATGGGTGTATATAGATTTGTTTTTGTTGAAAAAAATCGATCAAAATTGGGTGATAATTAGTAAAACAGCTACAAAAGTTAGTGATGATAAATAGTTTTAAAAATCTATTTTGTTTTGTTATAGTGATACTTAGTTTTACATCACTAATTGCTCAAAATGCCAACATTAAATATGTTGATACCTCTGTTAAAATTGATGGTTTTTTTGATGAGCTCATCTGGACTAATTTACCTGAGTATACAAATTTTTATAATTATTTACCTTCGGATATTGGTTTAGCAGATAATCAAACATCTGTAAAATTATTTCATAATGGCGAGTATTTATTTATAAGTGCAACTTATTTTGATACCACAGAAAAAACTAAAGTTAGTACTTTAAAAAGAGATACTTCTATTTTTTTAAGCGATTCTTTTGTTATGGTTATAGATACACAAAATCAAGAACAAAACGGTTATTTTTTTGCTGTAAACTCTCTAGGAAACCAAACAGACGGATTAATTGGAAGAGTTAATGGAAGTTACGATTTAAGTTTTAGCTGGAATACAGTTTGGCAATCGAAAGCAATATTAAATGGTAAAAAAAAGCAATATGAAATTGCGATTCCTTTAAAATCTTTAAGTTTTAATAATACAAATACTACTTTCGGTATTCAGTTTTATGTTAGAGATATTAAAAATAATTCTTGGACAATTTTTAAAAATGTAAAAAGGAATTATGCCAATTTAGATTTACGTTTTACAGAAAAGTTTACAATAGATAAACTCCCCCAAAAGTCTAATTCTAAATTTACAATTACACCTTCGGTTACCACAAGTTTTGCAGAAGATGTCTTTAAAAGAAGTAAAACTACATCTTTTAAACCAAGTTTAGATGTGCAGTATAACCTTACATCCTCCTTAAAATTAGATGTAACAGTAAATCCAGATTTTTCTCAAATTGATGTAGACCAACAAGTAACTAATTTAACTCGTTTTGCTATAAATTTTCCAGAAAGAAGAAATTTCTTTTTAGAAAATGCAGATTTATTTTCTAACTTAGGTGTAGATGGTGTAAATCCATTTTATTCTAGACGAATCGGTGCTAATTCCGATATAAAATTCGGTATTAAATTAAGCGGTAATTTAAGTAGTAAAACTCGTATTGGCGTTTTAAATGTCCAAACTAAAAAAGAAGGTAATAATTTACCTCAAAATTACGGAACTTTAGTTGCAGAACATCAGTTAACTAAAAACTTTACATCTACTGCTTTTGTAGTTAACAGACAAACTACAAATAATTTTAGTTTTATAAATAATTATAATAGAGTAGTAGGAACAAATTTAAATTTTAAATCAACAAATAATAAATGGATTGGCTTGATAAATTATGCGAAGAGCTTAAATAATGACGTAGATAATAAAAATAATCTTTACAATTTAGGTGTTTGGTATAATAAGCGAGGTTTAGAATGGAATTTTTCTTTGAAAAAAGTTGAAGAGAATTTTCTGTCTGATGTTGGGTTTACGCCACGTTTGTATAATTTTGATGCTATAAATAACAAAATTGTTAGGGAAGGTTATTTGCAAGCTAATACAGGTTTTGAGTATCAGAAATTTTATGAAAACTCTAAAAATTTGAATTCAGTTAGATATGTAAATTATAACAATAATACTTATTTTAATGATGACGGAAGTGTAAATCAAGTTTCTCATTTTTTAAATTCTGCAGTTTTCTTTAAAGATTTTTCTGCTGTATATTATGTACTTAACTATGATGAAATAGATTTAAAATATGGTTTTGATCCTTTAGGAAATGGAAATGTTATAAACCCTGGAAAATACAATTTTGCACTTTTAAAAGTAGGTTACAATTCAGCCAACAATCAAGATTTTAGGTATAATGTAAATTTTCAAAAAGGGGCTTATTACAATGGTAATAGAATATCCGGAGGTATGTATTTAAATTATCAATTACTACCTTTTGCTAACATAGAATTAAGTTATAATCAAGACAGAATTAATTTACACCAATTAGGTAAAGAAACATTTCATTTAACACGATTTACTGGAGAGTTGTTTTTTAACAATCGTTTAAACTGGACAACATATTTACAGTATAATAACCAAAGAGATAATTTTAATATTAATACAAGATTACAGTGGGAGTATAAACCCCTTTCTTATGTATATTTAGTGGTTACAGATAACTTTAACAAACACTTGCATAGACAAAATTGGGGTGTTGCTTTTAAAATGAATTATCGTTTCGATATTTAAAGTATAGAATATTAAAAAGGATTAATTTTCCGTGTTTTTTTATGCTGTATTGTATTATATTCGTAACCAAATAAAACTAAAATTTAAAAAGATAAAAATGAAAAAATTGTTATTATTATTTGTATTGTC
>JAHDHO010000084.1 GCA_020631275.1 Polaribacter sp.
GAAAATTTAAACTAAACGAAGACAAACTATCTATTAAAGGCGAAATAAAAAAAACAACTTGCCACCCCATTAGTAAATACATTGCCGTAGATAATTTATCATATTTCCCTGTAAAAAATAGTTTAAGAATAACACCAAGCAAAGCAAAAAGCCACACAAACACAACCATATAATTACCAAGTGAATCACCTAAGCCTACCAAACAAAAGGGTGTGTAACTGCCGGCTATTAACACATAAATAGCTGCATGGTCAAAAATATTTAAACGCCTTCTTTTTTTGGGGTTTTTAGCTGCGTGGTAAAAAGTAGATGCAGCATATAATATAATCATACTTATACCATAAATAACAAAACTGATGGGTTTCCCCAGCATATTCAATTGCTTTTAAAATTAAAAAGGGAAAAGCAATTATACTAAGGAATAAACCAAAGCCGTGAGACCAAATATTTAGTTTTTCTTCGGTACTTGTATAAATAGGATTTAATTTTTCGCTCATTTCTTTCTATTTGTATCTTTCATGTATTTTTTATCAGTTTTTAAAGCTTCGGAAATAATCTTGTACGTTTTATTTTTCAAAACTTCCATATCTTCTAATACATTTAAACCTTTGGTTTCTATAAACTTAAATTGATGAATACGCAAAACCCCTGGTTTTCCTTTAAAAATGTCCCAAGAAAAAAAACGTTTACAATCGTAATATACTTGTGGCACAATGGGTATTTCATACTCAATAGCCAAACTAAAAGCACCTTTCTTAAATGGCGCTAAAACAACATCTTCTTCTGGCACTAATCCTTCAGGAAAAATAGCCATACTTACACCGTTTTGTAGTCTTTTCTTCGCCATTTTAAAAACTCTTTTTCTACTTTCTACACTACTTCTATCTACCATTATAACTGTTCTTTTATAGAAAAACCCAAACACCGGTATTTTAGCTAATTCCTTTTTTCCAACAAAAACAATAGGTCTTTTACTAATTGCAATTAGTACAAAAGGATCTAACAAAGAGGCATGATTTGGGCAAAACATATAACTTTTATCAGTATCTATTTCTTGATCTGCCGTAAAGTCTAAACGAAAACCCATTCCGTAAATTAAAATCTTAGAAATTAACCTAGCAAACTTCCAAAATGTAGAATAATGCTCTTCTTTAAATGTGAAAATCAGTAAAAAAGGAAAAAAAATTAAAAGTGAAACAAACATTAAAATGTAAAACCATAAACGCCAAATAAGTAATAAAGGAATCTTAAATAATTTCATATCAATCAAAAATACTAATATTCTTTTTGTTTATTGATTATCCTTATCAAAACCTTATTTTTGTTTCTTAAAGAAGAATTAAAACACACATTAATGTCAAGAATTTTAACAGGTGTACAAAGTACAGGTACACCGCACTTAGGTAATTTATTAGGAGCTATTTTACCTGCTGTAGAAATGGCCAATAACCCAGAAAATGAGGCTTATTTATTTATTGCAGACATGCATTCTTTAACGCAAATTAAAAACGGAGAAGAATTAAGAGAAAACACGTATAGTACAGCTGCTACTTGGCTTGCTTGTGGTTTAGATATTAATAAAACTGTTTTTTATAGACAAAGTGATATACCGCAAACTACAGAGTTAACTTGGTATTTAAGTTGTTATTTTCCTTTTCAAAGATTAACATTAGCTCACAGTTTTAAAGATAAGGCTGATAGGTTAGAAGATGTTAATGCAGGTTTGTTTACGTACCCAATGTTAATGGCTGCAGATATTTTATTATACGATGCAGAAGTTGTACCCGTTGGTAAAGATCAATTACAGCATTTAGAAATTACAAGAGATGTTGCTAGTAGAATGAATAATATTATTGGTGAGACGTTTGTTTTACCAAAAGCTAAAATACAAGAGCATACTAAATTAGTACCCGGAATTGATGGTGAAAAAATGAGTAAATCTAGAAACAACACCATTAATATTTTTTTAACTGACAAAAAATTACGCAAACAAATTATGGGTATAAAAACTGATAGTTTGGCTTTAGAAGATCCTAAAAACCCAGATACGGATAATGTTTTTGCTTTGTATAAGTTATTAGCTTCTGATGCTCAAATTGCAGAAATGAGAGCTAATTATGAAGGTGGAAATTATGGTTACGGACATGCTAAACAAGCTTTATATGAACTTATTTTAGAAAAATTTGCGACAGTAAGAGAACGTTATCATCATTATATGAATAATAAAAATGAAATTGATGATGCATTACGTATTGGGGCAGAAAAAGCAACAAAAACAGCAAATGAGGTTCTTAAAAGAGTAAGGCAAAAAATAGGATACTAAACCTATTTTACTCTAAAATATATTATTAAAAAAAATCCCTTAACAGAATCTGTTAAGGGATTTTTTTAATATTAAAACGAAGTATCGTTATTTTATTTTCATTGATTTTGCAATTGCTTCTAATTCGAATATAAAAGCTCTTTTATTCACAGAAGGCGCATATGTAAATCCTTCAAAAACTACAATTCTATTATTTTTTTTATCAATTACAGAGTAATTTAAAAAAGGACCAGCCATAAAATCGTTTTTCACTTCCCATTTACCTCTTGTTTCAAAGGTTCTCTTTCCATCTAAAATCATTTCAGAAGTAAAAGGTGTGTACGCTTCTTCTGTAATCATATGCATCGTTTCTTCATTTGTACCAGGTATATACTTCTCTCCTATTTGGTTTCTAACGTTTACAATGTTTTCTGCCACCTTTTCTTCGTCTTCTAAAGGCACACTATACACCAAAATATTATTACTACCAGTTTTAGCAATACCGCTTAATAAATGTTGTCTTAGCCATAAAAAGTCTCCAGTATCATCAACTTTATTATAATTATCTGGCGCAGTAAAGGTTATACCTAAGTTTTTTACAGTTTCAAATTGAGATTCATCTAATTTTTTCTTTTCAAAAATCTTTTGAGTCATTTTTATATCTGCATCTATAAAAGCATCCATAATTTCTTTCTTATGCTCATTAAAAACTTTACTTATACTTGCATCATCTGTACCATACACATACACAATTATTTGTGGCTGTGCGTATACATTTCTTTTAATGTAAAATTCTTCCTTTTTACCTTCTCCAATAATCATGATGTTTCTAGAAACCTTCATCATACTACCAAAACCATTTGGTGCAATTTGAGACACAGAAAGTATTGGTTCTGCTTGTGGTAAACCAACTAAGATTTCACCAAAAGAATTTCTTATTTCAGATCCTAAATCTCCGTTCCAATCACTAGCTTTTGTTACAACTAAAACTTTGTTTACTTTTCCTAAAGAATCTCTAAGTACATATTTGTCTGTACCTTTACAAGAAACTAAAACTAATGCAGTTACAAATAGTATTAATGCTTTTTTCATAATTAACTTTTATATATTTTAAGTTTGGTTCCGGGTTTAATACTTTTTGCACTCCAAATATCATTCCATTTTTTAATTTGATCTACAGAAACATTTTTAAATTTTCTAGAAATAGTCCAAAGTGAATCTCCCTTTTGTACTGTATACAAGTCATATGCACCTTTTTTAGTACTTTTTGTATTTTTTTTGGTTGATGAAACTTTTACAGAAGATTTAGGTATCGCCAATTTCTTTGGATAAATACTTAAACGTTGCCCTACTTTTAATCTACTATTTTTTAATCTGTTCCAGCGTTTAATTTCACTAATTCTAACACCAAATTTATTTGCTATTTTACCTAAAAAATCTCCACTTCTTACTTTGTAACGAATACGTTTATCCATTTCAAAATACTTAGGCAAAGGTTTTTCTCTTTTAGAAGCATCTTCTGCCGCTAAAGTGTAAATAGCACTTTCATTTTCGATAAAATTAAAGGTATTCTTTCTTGGTAAACGAATTGCATAATTTTTTCCTTCTACAAAAGGTATAATATCTAACTTATAAGCCGGATTTAAAAACTGAATTAATTCTGAACTTATGCCAGTTGTTTCTGAAACATGATCGAAACTAATTGTTTTTTTTATTCGAATGGTATCGGTTTCAAAATGACGAATTTGTGGTGGTGCCGGAATTAAATTATGTTCTTTCTGATATTCAAACAAATACATTGTTGCGTAAAAAGCAGGCACATAACTTGCTGTTTCTTGTGGTAAAAACGGGCGAATATTCCAGTAATTTCTATAACCACCAGAACGCTTAATTGCTTTTGCTACATTACCAGGACCCGAATTATATGCTGCCAAAGCCAAATCCCAATCACCAAAAATACTATACAAATTAGATAAATATTTACAAGCCGCAATAGTAGCTCTAACTGGATCTTGACGCTCATCTACATAAGAACTAACTTTTAAATTGTATTGCACACCTGTTGTGTACATAAATTGCCATAAACCTGTTGCACCTACTCTAGATTTAGCTGTAGGATCTAAGGCAGATTCTACAATTGCCAAGTACTTCATTTCTAAAGGAACATCGAATTGATCTAAGTATCGCTCGAACATCGGAAAATAATACTCTGCTTTTGCCATTAAAGCAGGATAATATCTTTTTCTATATTTTAAATAAGACTTTATTACCTTTTCTAAAGCAGGATTATACGCAATATGAAACGGTGTTTTAGCATTTACTTTTTGCAATCTCTCTTTTAAAACTTCTGTAGTTAAAGCAACATTAGAAACGTCTTTATTTTCTACATCTTTTATAATATATGTTGATGTTTCGTATAACGGAGACTTGTATTTAGAATCCATCAACAAACTATCTATCAAAACAATATCGTAGTCAGAAAATAAATCTGCTTTTGTTATTTTTTTGTAAGTTGAATCTTTTGGTGATTGTGCAAAAACACCAGTTGCTAAAAAAAATACTACTAAAAAATTTCTCATTAAAATTCTATAAATCTAATTCTACTGCAATTGGGCAATGGTCGGAATGTTTTGCTTCTGATAAAATATAAGCTCTAGAAATCTTTTCTTTTAAAGGTGCTGTAACCATTGCATAATCTAAACGCCAACCTTTATTATTTGCTCTTGAATTTGCTCTGTAACTCCACCAAGAATATTGCTGTTTCTCTGGATTTAAATAACGAAAGCTATCTACAAAACCATTGTTGATAAAATTACCTAACCAAGTTCTTTCTTCTGGTAGAAATCCAGAAACACCTTTCATTTTAGGATTATGAATATCTATTTCTTCGTGACAAATATTATAATCACCACAAATAACCAAGTTTGGTATTTCTTGTTTTAAATTATGAAGATATTCATGAATTTCATCCATATAATTAAACTTATAACTAAGTCTATCAGAATTTGTACCAGACGGCAAATACATGCTCATTACAGAAACATCATCAAAATCTACTCGAAGATTTCTACCTTCAAAATCCATAGATTCTATACCTGTACCATATGCTACATGGTTTGGTTTTTCTTTACAAAGAATTGCTACCGAAGAATATCCTTTTTTTTGAGCAGAAAACCAATAATGATATTTGTAACCTGCATCTTCAAAAACAGACAAATCTAATTGTTCTTTATGTGCTTTTGTTTCTTGAATGCAAAGTACATCTGGTTGTGCAGCTTCTAACCATTCTATAAAACCCTTTTTTAAAGCGGCTCTTATTCCGTTTACGTTATAAGATATTATCTTCATTTTTATATCTTTTTATAATTTTTTATTGACTACCTTTTTAAAAAACAACCACTTAATTTGCTCTTCTGGCCCGTGTTGCTTTTCTACAATTACAATTTTAGGAGACAATAAAAACGCCAAAAAAACAGCAATCGAAGTACTTAAAACAATGTTATCTAATTTAAAAAGCTTTTCTAAAATCAGCATAAAAACAACCATTAATAATGGGTTTATCAACCAATATAATTTTTTAAATAAAGTCATGTTTTTTTTGGTAAAAAATGGTAATGTTCTAATTAAATATTCATTTCTGGTATTTCTCCGTTTACAACCAAAGTACCTTCTGTTGCTGATTTTATTTCTTCTACAGAAACTCCTGGAGCTCTTTCTAATAAATGAAATGCATTATCTTTTACCTCTAAAACGGCCAAATTAGTTACCACTTTAGTAACGCAACCAACACCTGTTAATGGTAAAGAACATTGTTTTAAAATTTTAGACTCGCCATGTTTGTTAGAATGCATCATTGCTACAATAATGTTTTCAGCAGAAGCTACTAAATCCATTGCACCACCCATTCCTTTTACCATTTTCCCTGGAATTTTCCAGTTCGCAATATCACCGTTTTCAGCAACCTCCATAGCACCAAGAATGGTTAAATCTACATGTTTACCTCTAATCATAGAGAAACTTGTTGCAGAATCAAAAAAACTTGCTCCTGGCATTGTAGTAATTGTTTGTTTACCGGCATTTATAATATCTGCATCTTCGTCTCCTTCAAACGGAAAAGGTCCCATACCTAAAACTCCATTTTCAGATTGGAATTCTACTTCGATATCTTCTCTAACATAATTTGCAACTAACGTTGGAATACCGATACCTAAATTAACGTAAAATCCGTCTTGAACTTCTTGTGCGATTCTTTTCGCAATTCCGTTTTTATCTAACATAATTAGCTTCTTTGTCTTACAGTTCGTTGTTCAATTCTTTTCTCGTAATCTTTTCCTTCAAAAATTCTTTGTACAAAAATTCCTGGAATGTGAATATTGTTAGGATCTAACTCGCCAACTTCTACCAACTCTTCTACTTCTGCAACAGTAATTGTAGCTGCACCACACATATTTGGGTTAAAGTTTCTTGATGTACCTTTAAAAACTAAATTTCCTGCAGCATCACCTTTCCAAGCTTTTACAAAAGCAAAATCTGCTTTAAAAGCTGGCTCTAAGACATACATTTTACCATCAAACTCTCTTGTTTCTTTACCTTCTGCTACTTCTGTACCGTAACCTGCTGGTGTGTAGAATGCCGGAAAACCTGCTTGTGCGGCTCTACATTTTTCTGCTAAAGTACCTTGTGGTGTTAATTCTACTTCTAACTCGCCAGACAACATTTGTCTTTCAAACTCATCGTTTTCGCCAACATAAGAAGAAATCATTTTTTTTATTTGTTTATTTTGAAGCAATAAACCCAAACCAAAATCATCTACACCAGCATTGTTAGAAATACAGGTAACATCTCTAACGTTTAATTTTACCAATTCTGAAATTGCATTTTCTGGAATACCGCACAAACCAAAACCACCTAACATAAAGGTCATTTTGTCTTTAACACCTTTTAAAGCTTCTTGTACATTATTAACTTTTTTATTAATCATAAAATTAAATTTTATAAATTATTATTTTGAGTGACAATTAAAAATAAAATTAAAAATCTGTATCTTCTTCTGGTACAACTTCTTCGTCTTCTTTATTCTTTTCGTCTGTTTTTTCTTCGCAATTAATGTTTATTGATAAGTTTTCTGGCTTATCAAATTCTGCTTTACTTATTTTTAAACTTTTATCTGCATAACATTTTTGCATAAATAATGCCCAAGATGGTAAAGACATTGTTGCACCTTGCCCATAACCAATACCCGGAAAATGCGTAGATCTATCCTCTCCACCAGTCCAAACTCCAGTTGCCAAATTTGGCACAACACCCATAAACCAACCGTCTGATTGATTTTGAGTTGTACCTGTTTTTCCTGCAATTGCGTTTGTAAATTTATATGGAAAACCCGTTACAATTTTTGGATAAGCTGTATAGCCAGAACGTAATCTTGCACCAGAACCAGATTGAGTTACACCTTCTAAAAGATTTAAAACAACATAAGAAGATTCTTCACTTAAAACTTCTTGTGTTTTTGGGGTAAATTCTTCTAAAACTGTTCCGTTTTTATCTTCTATTCTTGTAATAATCATAGGGCTAACACGCAAACCTCTATTTGCAAAAGTAGAATAAGCACTAACCATTTCTAATAATGATAAATCTACAGCACCTAAAGCAATAGAAGGATTTGCCGGTATATCTGTTTCGATACCCGCAGACTTTGCCAATCGAACAACATTTTCTGGTGAAACCATATCTACTAATCTTGCAGACATTGTATTTACAGAACCTGCTAAACCTTCTTTAAGCGTTAACATTCCGCCATACTTAGAGTTAGAATTCTCTGGTGTATAAGCTTCTGGAATTCCGTATTTTCCTTGTGGAATCGTATAAGGAATATTAGGAAACTGGTCACATGGTGATAGTTTTAACTGATTAATTGCAGTTGCATATACAAATGGCTTAAAAGTAGAACCCACTTGTCTTTTTTGTTGCTCTACAGCATCAAACTTAAAGTGTTTGTAATTTACACCACCAACCCAAGCTTTAATATGCCCCGTTTGTGGTTCTATTGATAATAAACCTGAACGTAAAAAGTATTTATAATATTTAATAGAATCATTTGGAGACATTATTGTATCGATATCTCCTTTATAAGAAAACACTTTCATTGCGGTTTTTTTCTTAAAAACTTCATCTATGTATTTAGAAGATTTTCCTGCTATTTTTAATCGCTTATACCTTTCAGAATTTTTCTTAGCTCTGTTTAAAATTCCTGCAACTTGGCTTTTTTCTATATCTAAAAAAGGAGCCGTTTTATTATTTTTTTGTTCTTTAAAAAAGTAATTCTGCAAATTTGCCATATGCTCATTTACTGCTTCTTCGGCATACTGTTGCATTCTAGAATCTAAGGTTACATAGATTTTTAAACCATCCTCAAAAATATTGTATTCTTCTCCGTTAGGTTTTGGGTGTTCTTTTACCCATTTACGCATCACTTTTTGTAAATGCCCTCTAAAATAAGTAGCGTAACCATCACTATGACTTTCTGGAGTAAAATTTATTTTTAAAGGTAATTTTTGCAATGAATCTTTTTCCTCTGCTGTGATAAAACTATTCTTGTGCATCTGTGCAAAAACCACATTTCTTCTATTTAAAGATTTCTTTTTAGAGATTTCTCTATGCGGATTGTATTGTCTTGGATTTTTTAACATCGCAACAATTATTGCTGCTTCTTGTAAATCTAAATCTTTAGCTTCTTTACCAAAATAAATTCTAGAAGCAGATCTAATGCCTACTGCTCTAAAAATAAAATCTTGTGTATTTAAATACATTGCAATTATTTCTTGCTTAGTATATTGTCTTTCTAATTTTATAGCAACAATCCATTCTTTTGCTTTCTGTATTACTCTTTTTATCTTATTACCAGAAGCTCTTTTAGTAAATAAATTTTTAGCCAATTGTTGTGTAATTGTACTAGCACCACCACCTGCACCTAATTTTACAACAGCTCTTGCTGTACCTCTAAAATCGATTCCAGAATGTTCATAAAAACGCTCGTCTTCTGTAGCAACTAAAGCGTTTACTAAATTTGTTGGCAATTCTTTGTAAGTAATTGGCGTTCTGTTTTCTGTTGCATATTTCCCTATTGTTTTACCATCAATAGAAATAACTTCTGTAGCTAAATTTGTCTGCGGATTTTCTAACTCTTCAAAAGATGGCAAAGCATCAAAAGGATCCCAGGCTGTATATAAAAACAACAATAAGATTAATGTAAAACCTCCTAAAACAATTCCCCAGAACCATTTTAAATATTTTTTAAAACTTGTAGTTTCTTTTTTTGCCATTATTCATTAATTTTTTCAATAGTTAAACCAACGTCTAAAATTCCTTTTAAATTTTTAATCTCGTTAATTTCTCCGTTTTTTCGCATTGCTTGTTTTACACTTAAAACGTAATTTCCAGAAGTCGGAAAAACTTTTTCTTCTTTATAAAATAATTTATTCTCTTTAATACTCGAAAATCCACTTCCTAAAAACATCCCTTTTTCATCTGCCATTTCATACTGCAACGTATCTATAACTGTTGTATTATTCGGAAACTTTAGAGTTGTTATCATAAACAAATTACTGTATTCGTATTCGTTATTATTTCTAATATTGATAAACAAATTTTTAGGTTGAATCGTATCTTTAACTTCAAAATTAAATGTTAATTCTTGATTCGATTTCCAAGAAGCATCTTCTAATGTTATGTATTGATTAAACTCAGTTACATCTTGACAAGAAATCATCAAAAAGAAAAAACCTACATAAAGTAACATTTTATTTTTCTGAATCGTTTCCATTCTTAGGCGTATTGTTTTTACGATTTCTGTTATTTCTTCTAGGTTTATTTGGTTTTTTACCTTCTACCTTGGCTTTGTTTGTATTTGCTTTTGCAACAGGTTTTGTAGCATCTGTACTTTTGACCACTTGCTTTGGCCTTGGTTTGGGTTTCTGCTTTGGTTTATTTTGTTTTTGCTGCCCTTGTACTTGTGGCTTGTTTTTTTGTGGTTGCCTGTTTCCTTTTTTTGCTGCAGGTTTTACTTGCGGTTTCTTTCTAGTATTTGGTTTTTGCTGTGTAGCATTAGCCGCAACCGAAACAGGTTTTTTCTTCTTGTTTCTGTTATTTCTTCTTCTTTTGCTTGTTTTTGGTGCATCAAATCTTGTTAAACTATCTTGCCCAACAGCATCTTCAAAATCTACTTTTACAGGAATTTCTACATCAGATTCATATTCTTCTAACGTAGCAGATTTTTCGTTATTTTTATTTAAATCTATAATTTCTAAGACTTGATCTAGAGTTAAACGAAACCACTTAAAACGTTCTTCTTTATAAGTGTACCAAAGATGTCCTTTAAAAATATCCATCTTTACAAAAACGGCATCTCCTTTTTCTGTCTTTAAAACTACATCTTGTTTCGGAAACGCTTTTAAGGCATCTAAATACGTGTCTAATTCAAAGTTTAAACAGCATTTTAATTTTCCACATTGTCCTGCTAATTTTAGCGGATTTAAAGATAATTGTTGATAACGAGCTGCAGAGGTTGTTACTTTTCTAAAATCTGTTAACCAAGTAGAACAACACAACTCTCTACCACAAGAACCAACACCACCAAGTCTTGCTGCTTCTTGTCTTGCACCAACTTGTTTCATTTCTACACGAATAGAAAATGCACTTGCCAAATCTCTAATTAATTGTCTAAAATCTACTCTTGCATCTGCTGTATAATAAAAGGTAGCTTTGTTACCATCTCCTTGATATTCTACATCAGATAATTTCATTTGTAACCCTAAGCGCCCTAAGATTTCTCTTCCTCTTTTTTGGGTTTCTTCTTCTTTACCTCTTGCTTGCTGCCAAATATCGATATCTCGTTGACTTGCTTTTCTGTAGATTTTTTTAACATCTTCATGATCTGCGGTAATTTTGCGCTTTTTCATTTGCACTTTCACCAATTCTCCGGCTAAAGAAACGGTACCAATATCGTGCCCAGGATTTCCTTCTACAGCAACAATATCTCCCATTGTTATGGGTAAGTTATCTACATTTTTATAAAAATGTTTTCTTCCGTTTTTAAAACGGACTTCAAAAATATTAAAACGTTCTTGTCCGGTTGGTAACGTCATGTTAGAAAGCCAATCGAAAACAGCTAATTTATTACTACCACTTCCGCAGGTTCCACTACCACAATTACCATTACTCTTACATCCTTTTGGTACACCATTTTCTGTTGTACCGCAACTTCCACATGCCATGTGATTTATATTTTATAATTTTTAACTCTTAGTAATTAAACGTTTTACATCAAAAAACCTCTTTAAATTACATAAAAATCAAGAATCTTTAAGTTCATAATTTTGATTATCAAGCAAGTATAAAAACACCACTTAATTTTGTCTAATTCGTAAATATACGCATTCTTAAAGAATGAAAAAATAG
>JAHDHO010000085.1 GCA_020631275.1 Polaribacter sp.
GTTATTGCTTGTAAACCTAAACAAACTCCAAAAATTGGTTTTACACCAGCATATGTTTTAATTACTTCTTTTAAAATACCAGCTTCATCAGGTATTCCTGGTCCTGGAGATAGCATAATCATATCGTAATTTGCAACGTCTGCAATACTTATTTCGTCGTTTCTAAAAACCGCAGGAAAATTTCCTGTTATCTTTTCTACCATGTGAACCAGGTTGTAGGTAAACGAATCGTAATTATCTAAAATTAATATTTTCATATTTAAAAGCTTTTGGCTTTTTGCTATTAGCTATTAGCTAACTGCTAAAAGCTATTTTATATATTCTCTGCTAAAATCAACGCCTTTTTTAACGCTGCTAACTTGTTATTTACTTCTTGCAATTCTTTTTCTTCATCAGAATGAATTACGATTCCTGCACCTGCTTGGTAATACAAAACATTGTTTTTACTTACAAAACTACGAATGGCGATTGCCAAGTTTACAGAACCATCTAAACCAATTATACCAACAGCACCACCATAAAAACCTCTAGATTGATTCTCGTATGTATCTATTAACTGCATTGCTTTATACTTTGGTGCACCGCTTAAAGTTCCTGCAGGAAAAGTATCACCAACAATTTCTATCGGGTTTCCTTTTAATTGCCCAGAAACTGTAGATACTAAATGAATTACATGGCTAAAATATTGTACTTCTTTAAAAACCTCTACTTCTACTTTATCTGCATGCTTACTTAAATCGTTACGAGCTAAATCTACCAACATAACGTGTTCTGCTGTTTCCTTTTTATCTGCAGATAGTTTTTTACCCAACTGAATATCTTTAGCCATATCACCTGTTCTTCTAAAAGTACCTGCAATTGGATTGATCGTTGCCTTACCAGCAGAAATTTTAATTTGTGCTTCTGGCGAAGAACCCATTAATTTAAAAGAACCATAATCAAAGAAAAACAAATATGGCGACGGATTTATAGATCGTAATGCTCTATACACATTAAACTCGTCTCCTTTAAATTTTTGCTGAAATTGGCGTGACAAAACCAACTGAAAAACATCGCCTCTTTTACAATGAGACTTTGCCTTTTTTACATAATCTATAAATTCTTCTCCTTTTACATTCGATGTTTCATCACCAACAATTTCGAAACTTTGTGTATTAAATGTTTGTGCATCTATAATTGTTTGAATTTCTTTAATTCTAGAAACAGAACCTTCTTCTATATTTTCAATCAAAGTCATCTCGTCATTAAAATGATTGATTGCAATAATAAATCTGTAAAAACTATACTGCATTAAAGGTATTGCAGATGATGCTTCTTTTACATTTAAATCTATGTTTTCGAAATATTGTACAGAATCATAAGTTGTATATCCATACAAACCGTTAAATGATTTTAATTCTGGCGGACAATCTAAGTCGATCGCTTTACTGTAACTTTCAAAAATCGAATTAAAATCTCTACCAATTTCTTTGTTAGCTATTTCTTCTCCTTTATGAGAAAATTTTAAATGATGATTCTCTGCTTTAATCGTTACAACAGGTTCTATAGCTATAAAAGAGAAACTTTCTTCTTTGCTATGATAATCTGAACTTTCTAATAAAAGTGTATTTGCGTATGCATCTCTAAATCTCAAATACAAACCTACAGGTGTAATTGTATCTGCAATTTTTGTTTTAAAGGTAGTTTTAAATTGTATTTTCTTCATATTGATAATATGTAATTGCCTCGTAATATTTACGGTAACAATTTGTTTATTTATAGAAAAGTAAATGCTTCATTAACTTTTCGAAATGATGCTTAATAAAAAGCAAAAAGGCTTATCGTGAGATAAGCCTTTTTTATTATGTTATATACATATAGGTTTGTTCTCACTTATTAGATAAGAGAGTTCCACCACCAAGTATTGTTTGTATTATTTTTCATTTACTAGACAAAAGTAAGGTAGATTTTTAAAATAAACAACCTTTAAAATGATTTTATTTTCGCATAATTTTCACATTCATTTCTTCTACCTTTTTATCGGATAAAATAGAAGGTGCATTAAATAATAAATCTTCAGAAGATCCTGTTTTTGGAAAAGCCATTACCTCTCTAATAGAAGCTTTCTTTTCTAAAATCATCATTAATCGATCAACACCCCAAGCAATTCCTCCGTGTGGTGGCGCTCCATATTGAAAAGCTTTGTACATCGTTCCTACACTTTTCATCATTTCCTCTTTATTGTAACCCATATTTTTATAAGTTGCTTCTAAAATTTCTGCTTTGTGTGCACGTACAGAACCTCCTCCAATTTCATAACCATTTAAGATTAAATCGTATTGTTGGGCAATAATTGTTCCTATTTCTTCTCCTTCTCCGTTCATATGCTTTTCTAAATCGTATACTGCAGGCATAGAAAAAGGATTGTGTGTAAACGTCCATCGTCCTTCATCTGTTTTTTCAAACATTGGAAAATCTACAACCCAAGCTGGTCTTAATTCTTTAGGGTTTATCAACTTTAAGATACGCCCCATTTCTTGACGAACAGCATCTAATGCTTTGTTAGCAGTTGCATAATCCGCAGCAGAGAAAAACACAATATCACCAATTTGAGCATTGGTAGTTTTTATAATATTAGCAGCAATCTCTTCTCCTAAAAACTTAATAATTGGCGATTGTAAATCGTTTTCATTTACAATAATGTAAGCCAAACCACCTAAACCATTTTGTTGTGCAATGGCTGTTAAATTTTCTATCTGTCCTTTAGACATTCTTTTGTTTCCTTGCTCTTTTGCAGAAACTTTAATACATTTTACAATTCCACCTTCTTCAATTGGTTTACTAAAAACCTGAAAAGTAGTGTCTTTTACAATATCTGTAATGTCTTGCATTTGCAAACCGTAACGTAAATCTGGTCTATCACAACCATATTTATCCATAGCATCTTTATAAGTAATAACCTCAAAAGGATGTAAAATCCATTTTTTACCATAAATTTTTCGCACAACTTCATTAAACATTTTAGTGTTTAAATCTATAATTTGCTGCATACTTGCGTACGCCATTTCGATATCTAATTGTGTGAATTCTGGCTGTCTATCTCCACGAGAATCTTCATCTCTAAAACAACGTGCAATTTGAAAATATTTCTCAAAACCACCCACCATTAACATCTGTTTAAATTGCTGTGGCGCTTGAGGTAGTGTATAAAAAGAACCTGCTTGTTTTCTTGTTGGCACAATAAATTCTCTTGCACCTTCATCTGTTCCAGCAGTTAAAATAGGAGTTTCAATTTCTAAGAACTCTTCTTCATCTAAAATGTCACGTAATAACTTAATTACTTTATGTCTGTTTACAATTGCTTTACGAACATCATCATTTCTATGATCTAAAAACTTGTATTCAAAACGAACCTTTTCGTTACTTTTAAATGCTCTTTTAATTTCGAAAGGCAATGTTTTAGAAAGGTTTAAAATTTCTAAATCAGATGTTTCTAATTCTAATTTACCAGTTCTTAAACCTGCATTGTAATCGTCTTCATTTCTTTGAACGACAACTCCTGTTACAGAAATTACAGATTCTGGCTTCAACTTCACTAATTCATCTAAATTAGGAAATGATTCTCTACTTAAACGAACTTGAAAAATTTGATTGCTTGAATCTCGTAAATCGATAAATATCAATTCTCCATGATCTCTTACACTCGAAACCCAACCAGACAATGTTACTTTTTCTGTAATTGATTCTTCTGATAATTGAGATATTTTATGGGTTCTATATGTTTCCTTAATTACAATTGGCACTTCAGGTAAAACCTCTTCTTCCAAATTGGCTTTTTGAGGTTCTTTATTTCCTTTTTGCTGTTGGCTTTTAGCATTTGGTTCACCATTAATAGCTAAAGGCGAATGGCTAATAGCTTTAAGGATTCCTGTACGAATAACTTTACCAGATGCTCCTTTACCAATAATTGCAATTACTTTTCCAACAAGAATTCCAGCTTTACCTTGGTTTCCAGCTTTAATATCATTTGCAATTGCTTCATTTTCTGAAATTACCTTTTCTATAGCTACAGTAATTTCAGATTCAGAAATAGTATTCTCTTCAAAATACTTTTTGTAATTAAAATTCGCATCTTTTAAATAAGATGCAATTCCGTTTTGAACTAAAACAGAAGTAATTTTATCCTCTTTAAATAATTTAAAAATGGTAATTAAATCTTCAATATTATGAATGTTTTCATATGCATCGGCATCCAAATTATTTACCAATGTTTTTGCTACAAAAGAAGGATCTTGAATGGCATTATTAATCGTCATAAATGTTTTAGAACGAATTGCATCTGCCGTAAAAAATTTTGCATCTTGTGGTAAAACACCTCCTTTAATTAAAACAGATTCTACCGCATAAGGCAATGCACTTGTATCAATCTTAGTATTTTTTACAACAGTTTTTATAGAAACAAAAGGTAAATCGGGTTCAGAAATAAAACGATAATCTGCTTCAAATTCCTTTTTACGCATGGTTTTGGTTTGCTTTAAATCTGCATCCCATAAAACCGTAGTTTGGTCTGGTCTAAATTCTTTATGTTCTGTAAAATAATTGAATTGTTTTTCAACCTCTTCCTTTAAAGCTTCTACCATAAACTTAAAAGAATTTAAGTTTTTGATTTCTGTTCTTGGGTTTAAAGCGGTAGTTCCTATTTTTCTCAATGAAACCGAAACATCAGATTTAAATTCTCCCTTTTCTAAATTTGCTTCAGAAACACCTAAATTCTGAACAATACGCTGTATATACTGTGCATATGTAGAAGCATCCTCAATATTTCTGATACAAGGATCTGTTACAATTTCTATTAAAGGCACACCTGCTTTATTAAAATCTACTAACGAAATTTTCTTTTCGTGCATTAATTTTGCAGCGTCTTCTTCTATATGTGTTTGCGTTAAACTCACGGTAAACTGAGTTCCATCATTTCTATAACAAGAAATTTCTCCGTCTGGAATTACAGGATTATGAAACTGTGTAATTTGTATGTTTTTAGGATTATCCGGATATTCGTAATGTTTTCTATCCCAAGAAATTACTTCATTAGAAAAAGTAGATTTTACTGCTTTACCAAAAACAATAGCTTTGTTAATTGCTTCTTTATTTATAGCTGGCAAAACACCCATTTGCCCTGTACAAACCGAACAAATATTTGTATTCGGAATTTCTGTTTCTTCATTCGGACAAGAGCAAAATAATTTTGTCTTTGTATTTAAACGAACATGCGTTTCTAAACCGATAATTAATTCTAAATCGTGTGCTTTTAAAGCATCATTTAACTGTGATAATTCCATTATAAAATATCGTTTAAGAAGTTAGCAAATTGTAAAACTTCCGCATCTTTTTTCTTGTCTGCTGTAATTTGTAATCCTGTATTCGTTCCTTTTGGTATTGTAAGCGTAGGTAATTCTCCTAAACTAAAGCCAACGGTATACGCATCGGATAAATACATGGCTAAAGGATCATTTAAACTCTCGCCAATTTTTGGTGGATTTGCAGGTGTTACTGGTGATAAAATAATATCTACTTCATTAAAATCTTCGCTAAATCTTGCAGAAATCTGATTTCTTAAATCTTGTGCTTTCAAGTAAATTTCATCAGAAAAACCCTGAGATAATACCTGGTTTCCACCAACAATTCTTCGTTTTGTTTCTTCAGAAAACTTCTCTGAACGCGTGATTGAATATGTATCCTTTAAATTTTTTCCTTCAATTCTTGCCCCGTAATTTGTACCGTCTAAACGAGACAAGTTAGAAGCAGTTTCTGCCATTGCCAACGTATAATAAGTTGAAACTAAAATATCTGAATTAAAGAAATCTAATTCTTTTACTGCAATTCCTTTGGCTTTTATTTTTTCTATAGTAGCTAAAAACTCTTCTTTTATTTCTGATGAAATTGCTTCACTTTCAATAAAATTCTTAAAATAACCAACTGTTTTTGTTGCTGAATGTAAATCCTCAGAAATTACATCAGAATTATAAGTTGTTTGATCTTTAACATCTTTACCACTCATTATATTTAAAACAATTCTTATATCTTCTATAGATTTAGTAATGGGTCCAACACAATCTGTAGAAGAAGCGTAAGCCATTAAACCGTATCGAGAAATTCGTCCGTAAGTAGGCTTTAAACCATACACTTTATTATAACCTGCAGGTTGTCTGATAGAACCTCCTGTATCTCCACCAATAGAAAAAACGGTATAATCTTTTGCCACATTTACTGCAGAACCTCCAGAAGAACCTCCACCAACTAAATCAGAATTAACAGCATTTTTAACTGCGCCAAAAATCGTATTTTCTGATGATGAACCATGTCCAAAACTATCGCAATTTTCTTTTACCAAAGGTATAGCGCCAGCATCTAATAACTTCTGAATAGCAGTTGCTGTATAAGAAGATTTGTAGTTTTTCAACAAATCTGAACTAGCAGTTGTGTACGTTCCTTGCAACATATACACATCTTTTATTCCAAAAGGAATCCCTTCTAAAAGCCCGATTTCTTCTCCGTTTGCAATTTTTAAGTCCACTTTTTTTGCCAACCCTAAAGCAATTTCCTCTAATAAAGAATTAACAGTATTATGTGTATTTTGCTTTAATAAATCTATCTTTCCTTGTACTAATTCTATACAAGAAATCTCTTTGTTCATCAATTGCTGATGTAACTTTTTTATCTGCGACTCCATATTAACCTTCTACCACTTTAGCAACTACTAAAAAACCATCTTTTTCTTTCGGAAAGTTTTCTTTAATTATTTCTTTTTCTGTTAACGAACTTTCTATAACAACATCTTCTCTTAAATCATCTAAAGACACAACATTATTATAATTAACACTAGCAGTATTATTATTGGCATTTTTAATTACATCGAATAATTTATTAACCGATTCTGATGGTTTTGCTCCTTTAATACTAGACAAAATGTCTACCGTCATTATTTTACTCATGTCTTTACATTTAGATTCAAAAAAAAAGCCTTCCAAAAAATTGGAAGGCTTTATATATTTTTAAACAACAACCTTCCGTCCTATAAATTAGGATTATTGAAATTACGATTGTTATTATTAATTGTCATATTATTTATTGATATTGACAAATATATGTAGAAAATATGTTACAAAATGCTCTTTTTTATCATTTTATGTAGTCTTTATGGTATCCGTAAAATATTGAAGTTAAATTATATATTTAGTAAAATGATCAAAGAAATAATACTTTTCATTTAATTATTGGAATGTAGTTTAGTTTTACAAATGATTAAAATTAAAATTTACTATGCCTATTAAATGTAAAACCAGACAATAAAACTCACAAATTTGTAATTTACATTTTATAAAATTAAAGTTTTAAGCAACTTTTCTTAAATTGAAATTTTTATTTCGAATAAAAATCATCAAGATTAAAAATAAAAGCATTTTTAAGCGATTTAAGACACTTTTAAGAAATCAACAAATGTTGATAATTTTTACACCAAACAGCTAAAAACTATTAAAAATTAGAATGAAAATTGTAAATTTGAGTTTACTTTAATTCGTATTTGTAATTACGAATTACATCAAAAATTAAAATTAACAATTCACTTTATATATAATGAGCGAAGAAAAAAAACATAATTATTCTGCCGATAGTATACAGGCACTAGAAGGTATGGAGCATGTAAGAATGCGTCCTTCTATGTATATTGGTGATGTAGGTGTACGTGGTTTACATCATTTAGTATACGAAGTAGTAGACAACTCTATTGATGAAGCAATGGGAGGACATTGTGACACAATACATGTTACTATAAATGAAGACAACTCTATTACAACTAAAGATAACGGACGTGGTATTCCTGTAGGAATTCACAAAAAAGAAGGCGTTTCTGCACTACAAGTTGTAATGACAAAAATTGGAGCTGGTGGTAAATTCGATAAAGACTCTTATAAAGTTTCTGGTGGTTTACACGGTGTTGGTGTAAGTTGTGTTAACGCATTATCAGATCATTTAACAGCAACTGTACATAAAGAAGGTAAAGTTTGGCAGCAAGAATATGAAAGAGGTAAAGCTTTATACCCTGTAAAAACAATTGGCGAAACAGACTTTACTGGTACAATTGTAACTTTTTTACCAGACAAGTCAATATTTCAGCAATCTACAGAATACAATTACGATACGTTAGCTACACGTTTACGTGAATTAGCTTACTTAAATAAAGGTATAACAATTACTTTAACAGATAAAAGAAATACAGATGATGAAGGCAACTTTATTTCTGAAACTTTTCATTCTGATGAAGGTTTACCAGAATTTATAAAATATTTAGATTCTACAAGAGAACAACTTACAGCTTCTGTTATTTCTATGGAAGGTGAGAAAAACGGAATTCCGGTTGAAGTTGCTATGGTTTACAACACTTCTTACGCAGAAAACCTACATTCTTATGTAAACAATATTAATACACATGAAGGAGGAACACATTTATCTGGTTTTAGACGTGGTTTAACAAGTACGCTTAAAAAATATGCAGATGAATCTGGCTTATTAAAAAATGTAAAGTTTGAAATTGCTGGAGACGATTTTAGAGAAGGATTAACTGCAATTGTTTCTGTTAAAGTTGCTGAACCTCAATTCGAAGGACAAACAAAAACTAAATTAGGTAACAGAGAAGTTACTTCGGCAGTTTCTCAAGCAGTATCAGAAATGCTTACTGATTATTTAGAGGAAAACCCAAATGATGCTAAAACAATTGTACAAAAAGTAATTTTAGCAGCTACCGCAAGACATGCAGCACGTAAAGCCAGAGAAATGGTGCAACGTAAAACTGTAATGAGTATTGGTGGTTTACCTGGTAAATTATCTGATTGTTCTGAAACAGACCCAGCACAATGTGAAATATTTTTGGTTGAGGGAGATTCTGCAGGTGGAACAGCAAAACAAGGTAGAGATAGAAACTTTCAAGCAATTTTACCCCTTCGTGGAAAAATTTTGAACGTTGAAAAAGCAATGCAACATAAAGTTTTTGAAAACGAAGAAATCAAAAACATGTTTACAGCTTTAGGTGTCTCTATTGGTACAGAAGAAGATCCTAGAGCCTTAAACTTATCAAAAGTAAGATATCATAAAGTAGTTATTATGTGTGATGCCGATGTAGATGGATCGCATATTGCAACTTTAATTTTAACATTCTTCTTTAGATATATGAGAGAAATGGTAGAGCAAGGCTATATTTACATTGCAACACCACCTTTATATTTAGTTAAAAAAGGTCAAAAAAGAGAATACGCTTGGGATGACAATCAACGTGATTTAATTGCTCAAAAATTAGGTGGCGGTGTAAACATTCAAAGATATAAGGGTCTTGGAGAGATGAATGCAGAACAATTATGGGATACAACAATGAACCCAGAATTTAGAACTTTGCGTAAAGTTGTTATCGATAGTCCAACAGAAGCAGATAGAGTTTTCTCTATGTTAATGGGAGACGAAGTACCACCACGTAGAGACTTTATAGAACGTAATGCAAAATATGCTAAAATTGATGTTTAAAAAACATTGAATTTAAAAGTAAAAGCCTCAACAAATAGTTGAGGTTTTTTTTATACCTATCTCTAGGTATTTTCCCCTTTTTTTTATAGTAAAACCATTAATAACTTAGCTGCCTATTAACATAATTTTATATATTCGCTTAAGTTTCCCCAAAAATTAAAGAAACATAACTAAAACATAACTAAACATGAAAAAATCTATTTTATTTTTTTTAGGAGCCATCGCAATGGCCTTTAACACCAATGCTCAAGACGGTTTTGAAGGTTACTTATTGGCTAGTGATCAAGATCGTGGTAAATTAATAAACGCCTATATAAATCCGGCCATGAAAGGATTAATACATAGTATGAATAATGGTTGGTATCACACAGCAAAGGTTCATAGTCCTTTCGGATTTGATTTATCTATTGGTTTAAACGCTTCTTTAGTACCAGAAGAAGACGAAATGTTTACATTATCTGGTTTAAACTCTATAAATAGTGGTTCTATATCTGCAGCAACAGTTGCGGGTTCAGAAGACTTTACTCCGCTAACAGCAGTTAGTTTTCAAGATCCTAATAACCCAGCAATAACTTACAGCACAACTTTTGATGCACCAGGTGGTGTTAAAGAAAGTTTACCTCTTAATGCTGTGCCTGCACCTGCAGTTCAATTAAACTTAGGTTTACCTGCAAAATTTGAAGTAAGTTTAAGATTGGTTCCTAAAGTTGGTTCTGATAATGTAAAAGGAGATTTATTTGGTATTGGATTAAAAAAAGAAATTACCAATTGGTTTGGCCCATTAGATAAAACACCTTTACATGTTTCTATTTTAGCTGCCTATACAACCATGAATGTTGATTATAACATTACAGATAGTGGCGCAGTTAACGTAACTGATGGTTTTGCTCAATTTAAATTAAACTCATACAATGTAGAAGCTATAGCTTCTTTAAACTTCCCGTTTATAAATATTTATGGTGGTTTTGGTTACGGTTCTGGTACTTCTACTTTAAAAATGTTAGGAGATTATGAATTATCTTATGCAGGACAAACAAGAACTGTTACAGACCCAATAGATTCAGAATTTAATGCAAGCGGATTTAGAACAACAGTTGGTACAAGGTTAAGCTTAGGTTTCTTTAAAATCTTTGGAAGCTATACTTTACAAGAATACAACACTGCTAATCTTGGTATAGCAATTAGTATCAGATAATTCTAATTTAAATATTCAACAAAAAAAGACATCTCGTTAAGATGTCTTTTTTGCTTTAAAAGAGTTAAAAATTCGTCTAAAAAATTGTATTTTAGCGGGATATATTTTAAACAAATAAAAAACATATAAATATGAAAGTTACAGTTGTTGGTGCAGGTGCAGTAGGTGCTAGTTGTGCAGAATACATTGCTATTAAAAATTTTGCATCTGAAGTTGTTATTTTAGATATTAAAGAAGGTTTTGCAGAAGGTAAAGCCATGGATTTAATGCAAACAGCTTCTTTAAATGGTTTTGATACTAAAATTACTGGAAGCACAAATGATTATACTAAAACTGCAAATTCTGATGTTTGTGTAATTACTTCTGGTATTCCTAGAAAACCAGGGATGACTCGTGAAGAATTAATAGGTATTAATGCCGGAATTGTAAAAATGGTTTCTGCTAGTTTAATCGAGCATTCTCCAAACACAATTATTATTGTAGTTTCGAATCCTATGGATACTATGACGTATTTAGTACATAAAACTACGGGGTTACCTAAAAATAGAATTATCGGAATGGGTGGTGCATTAGACTCTGCTCGTTTTAAATATAGATTAGCAGAAGCTTTAGGTGCTCCTATTTCTGATGTTGACGGAATGGTAATTGGTGGTCACTCAGATAAAGGAATGGTACCTTTAACTAGACTAGCTACTAGAAACTCTGTTCCTGTTTCAGAATTTATTTCAGAAGAAAGATTAGAACAAGTAAAACAAGATACTAAAGTTGGCGGAGCAACATTAACTGGTTTATTAGGTACTTCTGCTTGGTATGCTCCTGGTGCTGCTGTTTCTGGTATGGTGCAAGCAATAGCTTGCGATACTAAAAAAATCTTTCCATGTTCTACTTTATTAGAAGGAGAATTTGGTTTAAACGATTTATGTATCGGAGTTCCTGTTGTTTTAGGTAAAAACGGAATTGAAAGTATTGTAGAAATCAACTT
>JAHDHO010000086.1 GCA_020631275.1 Polaribacter sp.
ACCTCCCTTCTAAGGAGGCGGTCGAAGGTTCGAATCCTTCAGGGCTCACTTAAACCATCACAGAAATGTGGTGGTTTTTTGTTTTTATAAGGTTTTTCTAATATTTATTTGTAAAAATTTTTATATGATAACAAATACTATTTTAGTATAATTTTATTTATTAACAATCTACTTTTAAAATTTACAATTACTTCTTAAAAGTATATATTCGCCCTCTAATTTCTTCTAAAAGCTAATCTTTATAAAGTAAATGAATAACGTTAAAAATTGGTTGCATTATTATAAAAATAGTTTAACAGATAGTGAAAATTTAGCTGTAGATATTTCTAGAATTAAAAACTTATTTCATCAAAATTATTGCGATTTAGGTGCCGGAACAATCAATCCTAAAAACGCTGCTGAAATGTTAGATTTTGAAGAAAAAAGAATCAATAGATTAAAAGGTATCACCAATAAAGAGCATGTAAATTGGTATACAATATTTGATGCAGAAATAATAATTGCACCTTTTCAATTAGATGTAATTTCCGGAGATCAAGATTCTAAGCATAAATCTATTTTCCCTTTTTGGATAACTGCCAGAATAAATAGATCTGGCCAATTAACAGCACCTAAAGAGATTTTCCCGCTATTTGTTAGAGATTATTTAGATCCTAAAGCAGATGTTGGTAATGACTTTATTTTTTCATCCACAGAGACAATTGCAGAAGCCAGAGAAATTGAAAAGCCAGAAGTAGAAGAAGAGGTTTTACCTTGGGAGATTTATTGGGAATATATTAATATGATTTTTTCTGAAGTTACCTACCATGCAATTTCTAGTTATAAGGCAGAAGGGTTTACAACGAATCATAAAGTAACTTATTTTGCAAGAAGTTCTAAGATTTCTGCTGCAAAAAGTATCTTATTTTTATATGAAAACTTATTAAATGAAACAGAAGAGCTACCATTAATTTCTAAGTTGATAGACCCTAATTTAAGACAGAAAAGAGAGCCAATTACAGATAGTGGATTTTTAGATTATAATCATTTACATCTTGGGCAAATGTCAAATGAATTTCCGCTTTCTATAAGCCAGAGAAAAACCTTATTATCTTATTTTACAGCAGAAGAAAATGCAATTACCGCTGTAAATGGTCCGCCAGGTACCGGTAAAACAACGCTTTTACAAAGTTTAGTAGCTACAGAAGTTGTAAGAGCAGCTATAGAAGGTGATGAGGCACCAGTTATTTTAGCTTGTTCTACAAACAACCAAGCGGTTACAAATATTATTGATAGTTTTATTAATTCTAAGAGTACTTTAGGTGATTTGGCAGAAAGATGGATTCCTGGTTTTAATGGGTATGCCACTTATTTGCCTTCGAATTCTAAAAGCGAAAAGAAATTAAAAAATATTAATTACCTTAAAGGTAATATGTTTGGTAATGAAGGTACTCTATGTGATTTAGAAAATGAAAAATATTTAGAAGATGCAAAACATTTTTACTTTAGTAAATATACCGAGTATTTTAATGTAGAATTAAATTCGTTAGAAGATGCCTGCCTGCATCTTCAAGAAGAAATTACTATTTTACAAGACAATTTAATCGACGGAGTTCGTATCTCTCAAAATTATTTAAAATCTATTAAAAGTGTAAATGCACTTTTGCTTAATAAGAAAGATTATATTCAGAAAAACACTATTCAAATTTCTAATCTACAAAAATGGAGAACTATATTAAATGCACTTAAATCCTCTTCGGATGAACGCAATTTTTTAGAAGATGTTAAGCAGTACTTTGAAACAAATTCTAAGGATGAAAATTCAGTTAAAATTTTTAAAATTGATGAGGAAGTTTTAAAAAAACCATATACTACTTTGATATTTATCAAAAAATGTATTGCTGATATTAACCTAGCTCTATCATCTAACTTAAAATTAAAAAATTGGAAATTTAAAAATAACATTACTGGTTATCCATTTGTATCTGAAGAGCAAATGTGGGAATTCGAATATGAAAAAATGGAATCTGAGGATAAAAGTCACCGTTTTTTTTATGATGAAATCGATTTAAATATTCGTCATAAAGCTTTTTTATTGGCAATACATTATTGGGAAGCTAGATGGATTATAGAAACGGAAGATGCGCTAATTAATGAAACAGAAAAAGGAACCGGAGAGAGAGTAGTTGCTGCAAAGTGGAAAAGAAGAGCAATGTTAACTCCATGCTTTGTAGCTACTTTATATATGGCACCTTCACATTTTTTATTTAGTCAGTTTCAAGGAGAAAATGAGAACGGTAAACCACTTTTTGAATATTTACCATTGTTTAACTTTTTAGATTTATTAATAATTGATGAAGCAGGACAAGTAACTCCAGAAGTAAGTATACCTATTTTTTCTTTAGCTAAAAAAGCAATTGTAGTAGGAGACCTTAAGCAAATAGAACCGATTTGGTCTATACCTCCAAAAATTGATTCTGGAAATTTATTAAATCAGAATATAGTTTCAGATCATAATGACTATAATCATTTAAAAGAAATTGGTTTCTTAGCTTCTAATGGAAGTATCATGAAAATGGCTCAAAATGCATGTGAGTACGCGACCCCTTTAATATCTAAAAAAGAAAACGGATTACTATTGTTAGAACACAGAAGATGTAATGATGAGATTATTGGCTTTTGTAATGAATTAGCTTATGATGGAATTCTTAAGCCAATGAAAGGAAAAGCAAGTGAAGATCAAGTTTTTCCTTCTATGATGGCATATCATATAGAAGGTTTAAGCGAAAGAAAATTTAGTAGTCGTCATAATAAAAATGAGGTTAAATCTATTATTATGTGGTTAAATAGACATAAGGCAGATATTCAGAAGGCATATAATGTAGAATCTATTGAAGAAGTTTTAGGAATTATTACGCCTTTTGCTAGTCAGAAAACAGAATTGTCTAAAGCATTAATAGATTCTGGTTTTAAAGTGAATGATATTAAATTAGGAACTGTACATGCGTTGCAAGGAGCAGAGCGAAGTATTGTTTTATTTAGTTCTGTTTATAGTATAGAAGATGAAGGTGTATTATTTTTTGATAGAGACAATAAGCCTAATATGCTTAATGTAGCTGTTTCTAGAGCTAAAGATAGTTTTATATTATTTGGTGACACCAGAATTTTTGACGAGACAAAAGATGTGCCTTCTGGTATATTAAAAAAACATTTGCAAATAGAAGAGTTGCCAAGTTAATTAATAATCATAAAAATGAGTAACCATTTTTATGGTTACTCAAATTACGTTAACAAACGTTACTTAAACTTACTTCTAGGGAGTAGTTATCTTTTAGTAACGGTAGCAAAAACTTTTAAAGTATCTTGCTTAACTATTACTGCATTATCTAAAGTTAATTTAATTACATGTTCTGGGTTAGATACTTGAAAAATATAACTATACTGTCTAAATGATGTTATGTGGTAATTTGGGAATTCTTTAGCAACAACAGCTTTATTAGACTCATAATGTTCTATTTCTGTTTTGGCTGGTTGACAACTAGCAAGCATTAAACTTGCAAATAATGTTGTTAAAAAAACTTTTTTCATCTTAAAATAATTTTTATAAAATTTAATAAAAACTATTATTTACAATCAGAAACTAATTTTTAGAGGTTGATACTTTAGTTATTCTGGAACTATAAAATAATAGAACAAAATACTCGTAAAGTTAGGGTGCTTTATTTTGTATTATAATTTAAATCTATGTAATTATATACATAAATCTTTAAAATAATTATAAACTTAATATAGGGAGTTCAATTACCTAAAATTGATATAGCAAATATACAAAAAATTATTTCATATTTAAAAATGAGAAATCAAAATTTAGTCCTAAATTTAAAAAAGGGTTACTCAACTCTCCACCTTTTGCTTTTACGTAACCAATAGCGCTTCTTAAACTTACTTTATTAGTTAGTTGATAATTAATACCAAAGCTTGGTTTTATAATTAGTCCTTCTCCGGTACTAATGTTTCCACCACCAGCTGCACCTGCTAGAATTTGTGTAAAAAGGGTGGTACTATTATTTAATAATTTGTTAGTTTTTAGACCTAAACCTACAATTCCTTCTGCGTAAGCACCAGCATTTCCAAAATTTGCAAATGATGTTTGACCAGCCACAAACAAATTTTTAGAAAGATCAAAGTTTACTTGTAAAGATATTTGATGCATATCTTCGGTATCTAATGTCATACGTTCTGCATCGATATACCAATCTTGCTTTACAATTAGTTGTATTCCTTTAAACTTACCTTTATTAAAGTTTTTTACATTTGATTGTGTACCGTTTCTATCTACGTAATATTTAATCCCAAAGCCATAAGTAGAAGTTGTAAAAAAATCGGTATTTGGTGTAAATAAATATCCTTTATTTAACGCTATATAAGTGTTGCCAAATAGTTTTTGCTCGATTGAAATATCTGGTGAAATCATAAATCCCCCATTAGAATTAACGCCACCACCACCACCAGCACCAATTGCAAGTTTGGTTAATATGTTTGTTCTGTTTTTATTAAAGGATAAATTGTAACCAGCTCCTAATAAAACATCCATATATCCAGCTCTAATTCCGCTATAAGCCCCATCTAGCTTTAGAAAAGCAAACCAATTTTCTGAGATATAATTGGCAAATTCAAAACCAGCTAATCGAATTGTTTTACCTTCTATAATACCTCCTGGATAATTTTTAGCTTTTGTGGCTTTTAAATTATTAAGATGCAGTGTTAGAGATGTTTTTTTTGTGGGACTATTCCAAGAAGAATTTTCTAATTCTTTAGTTGTAAATTCTTTCTCAATAGCATTGTAATCAGAATAATTAAAGTTTACAGGAATTTCTAAAGCAACATTTATTTGACTTCCGTTGATTTTTCCACCATCAAAAAAGTTTACATAACTGTAACCAGCGTTTAAATTGAAATGATCAAATTTATAACCTAGGTTAAAGTGAGGTAAAATAAAAGCGCCACCACCGTCTGCTGCAGCTGCACCACCGCCGCCGCCAAAATGAAACCCGGTATCTATAAATAATTTTTCGGTTAAGAATTTCTTGTATCCAGTATTAACACCAAGTGTAAAAAAACCACCTCTTTTGCCAGTTACAGCACCATAAATACCCAAACCAGCATAAAAATCATCGTTTAAAAATAAATTATAATGTATTCCAGAAAACCCCATGTTTGACTCATTAGGAATTTCTAATTGTGGCATTTTTATAGATAAAAAATCTACTTTTAAAAATCCGTTTTGCACTTTTTTTTCTGGAACTAAATTTGTCTGAGATGAGAGAATTTGACCGCAAAAAATGGTTGCTAAAATTAATAAATAGTTTTTCACAAGAGTAATTTTAAATTTTTTATCTTTTTTCAATTGTAATAATAACTGTTTTTGATGTAGGTGTATTACTTTCTCTAGCAACACTTTTTATTGGTACTAAAACATTTGCTTCTGGAAAGTAAGTTGCTGTACACTGTTTAGGAATATCGTACTTTACTACCAAGAATCCTTTAGCAATTCTTTTTTCATTATTAAAATGACTTACCAAATCTACTAAATCTAATTGCTTTAAATTGTTTTCTTTCATGTCTTCTTCATTCATAAAAACAATTCTTCTTTCATTTAAAACACCTCGATATCTATCATTTAAACCATAAATAGTTGTGTTGTATTGATCGTGAGTTCTAATTGTCATCATTATAAATTCATCTTTATTTAAATCTATATCTGATGGTTTATTAAGTGTAAAGTTGGCCTTTCCTGTAGATGTAGGAGAGAAGTTATTATCTCTAGCATTGTTGGGTAAATAAAAGCCACCTTTAATTCTAGCCCTTTTATTATAGTTTTCAAAACCATTAATAGTTGCTTCAATTTTATTTCTGATTAAATCATAATCAGAAGCAAGTTTGGTCCAGTTTACATTCGAATTAACTAACGTTGCAGTTGCCATACCAGCAACAATTGCGGTTTCACTTAATAAAAAAGGAGAGTGAGGTTTTAAATGGCCTTTTGATTGGTGTACAACTCCCATAGAATTTTCTACAGTTATAAATTGTTCTCCATTAGCTGTTATATCTTTTTCAGAACGACCTAAACAAGGTAGAATTAATGCTTGTTTACCATGAATTAAATGGCTTCTATTAAGTTTTGTTGATATATGCACTGTTAAGTTGCAGTTTCTTAATGCATCTGCTGTGTATTCTGTGTCTGGAGTTGCAGAGACAAAATTTCCACCCATTCCAATAAAAACCTTAGCTTTACCGTTATGCATTGCTTCTATAGAGTTTACAACATCATAACCATGTTTTCGAGGTGCTTTAAAAGAGAATTCTTTTTCTAAACTATCAATAAATGCATCTGGCATTTTTTCCCAGATACCCATTGTTCTATCTCCTTGTACATTAGAATGACCACGAACAGGACAAGTACCCGCACCTTTCTTACCAATACTACCTTTCAACAAAAGAATATTTACCAATTCTCTAATATTATCAACAGCATTTTTATGTTGAGTTAAGCCCATTGCCCAACAAATAATTATTTTATCATTATTAATTATTAAATCGGTAGCTTTTTCAATTTCTTCAAGGGTTAAGCCTGTTTGAGGAAGTAAATCTTCAATAAAAAAAGTATCAAGATCACTTAGAAGAGCTTCTAAACCTTCGGTTTTACTATTTATAAATTCATGATTAAAAACAGAATTAGGCGATGCTACTTCTTTTTCTTTCATTAATTTTAAAATAATTTTGAGTAACGCAACATCTCCGTTTATTTTTACTTGTAAAAATAAATCGGTTAAATCTTTACCAGAACCAACCCATTTTAATGGATTCTGAGGATCTTTATAATTTAATAGACCAACTTCGGGTAACGGATTTACAGTAATTATTTTTCCGCCATTATTTTTAGTTTCTCCTAATGCGGTTAACATTCTCGGATGATTAGTTCCGGGGTTTTGCCCCATAACAATAACTAAATCGGCATGATTAAAATCGTCTAAAGTAACAGATCCTTTACCAATTCCTAAAGTTTCTGAAAGAGCGCTACCACTAGATTCGTGGCACATATTAGAACAATCTGGTAAATTATTAGTACCGTAATGTCTAACAAATAATTGATATAAATATGCGGCCTCATTACTGGTTCTTCCTGATGTGTAAAAAATTGCTTCGTCTGGAGATTGTAAAGCATTTAATTCTTGTCCAATGATAGAAAAAGCGTTTTCCCAAGAAATTTCTTGGTAATTATCTTTTCCTTCTGGCAAATACATGGGTTGTGTAATTCGTCCGCTTTTACCAATTTCATAATCAGATAATTTAGAAAGTTCGTTAACAGAATGTGTTGCAAAAAATAGCGGTGAAACTTTATCTTTGGTAGCTTCTTCGGCTACAGCCTTTGCCCCATTTTCACAATATTCTGCTAAAAAAGCTCTTTTAGCATCTGGATCTGGCCATGCACAACCAGGGCAATCAAAACCATCTTTTTGATTTAAATTTTTTAGTAAACTTATTCCTTTAACTAAACCCGCTTCTTTAGTAACGTGTTTTAATGCAGATTTAATTGCTTTAAAACCAACTGCCGAATCTGGAATATCTTTTAATTTGATTCCCGTAAGCTTTTCTGGTGGTTGAGCGTTAGTATTTTTAGACATGGGTATCGTTTTTTTGAATGTATGATGGATTGGCGTAAATTGTCATTTTATTTTCTCTAGTAAATCCTATTAAGCAAATTCCGAATTCTTTAGCAAAATCTACAGCTAAAGAAGAACAAGCAGAAACGGCAATAATTACGGGTATTTTAGCTATAAAAGCTTTTGATACAATTTCATAAGAAACTCTACCACTTACTAATAAATAATTTGCGGCTTTTAAATTGTTTTTAATTAATAAATCGCCCACAATTTTATCTACAGCATTGTGTCTACCAATATCTTCTTTAACAGATAATAAATTATTTTCTTTATCAAAAATTGCAGCGGCATGACTACCTCCAGTAGCTTTAAAAGTGTTTTGCAGAGCTTTCATTTCAACAAACATTTTGTGAATGTTGTTTGCCGAAAGAAGATTTTTATTTGATAATTTTTTGCCAGAAATTTCTAAATCTTTTAATTCTTGTTTACCGCAAATTCCGCAAGATGAAACAGACAATAAAGTACGTTTATTTAAATAGCCTTTTCCTAAATTATCTTTGGTGATATTTACATTTATAATTGCAGGAATTTCTTCAACTTCTTTTGTGATTTCGTAATTTAAAGCATTACTGTATTTATAAATATCTTCTGCGTAAAGCAAACCTCTAATGAGCTCAAAGTCGTTGTTGGGTGTTCTCATTACAACAGTATATGCATCATTATTAATATTTATTTGTAAAGGTGATTCTACAACTAAATTATCTTCAATAGAAGATTGATTTGAGTCTGAAATTTTTAATCCTTGGTAAATAAATGTTTGCATAGGCGGTAAAGTTAACCTTTAAACCCAAAAAAATAAAGAAAATAGTGTAGTTAATTTAGTAAGTAACTGGTTGATTAGGCTTTTGAGCAAACAATACAAATTAAGTTATTTGTAGAATCTGTTGTAAAAAAAAGATATGTATTTCCACCATCTTTAATTTTAGTTTCTTTTCTTATTTGAGCAACTGTTTTAGGAAAATTTCGAGTTGTTATATTCGCTTTATTTTCCGAAAGGATTTTTTTAATTTTCTTTTTATCGTAATTTAAAATATTTTCAATCTTAAAAGTTCGACCCGGAAAATCTATTTTATTTTCTGATGTATATAAATGCGAGTGTTGTTGAAGTTTAAAAACATTTAACTGATTTGTAATTTGATGAAATCCGCCAGATTTTAAAATCGCAGCATTGGGCTCGTACAAATAGGTAAGTGGTTCAGAATAATTAGAAATTGATTCTTCTTTATATTTAAAACTAAAATTTTCTACTTTTTGTTTTAAAATATTAGCAGTAATTAATTGTACAGCGTTATTGTACTCTTTTTCTAAAATGAATAGTAATTCTTTTACTTCATTATTAACCGCTATTATGTGAATTTCTTTAACAAATTTAAGCTCTTTAATTGCGCTTGTAATATCTAATATTGGCGAGTTTTTAATTAAGATTTTATCAGATTTAGAAAATAAAAAATCGATATTTTCTGGTACATTAGGTAAACAATCTTTAAGTAAAAAAACTTTTCCTTTAACATCACTTCTTCTTGATGGATCTATGTAAATACAATCGAAAATTTCTTCAGAATCTTTTAAAAATTGTAATCCATCACCAGAAAAAGTAGTAATGTTTTCTTTATTTAATTGTTGATAATTATGTTTTACAATTGTTGATAAATCGTTATGTATTTCACAATGAATAACTTTTTTAAACTTTTCTGAAAAGTAAAAACAATCTACACCAAAACCACCAGTAATATCTATTATTTTTTTACCTGAAACAATTTCTAATTTATATTTTGCAGTAATTTCAGAAGATGTTTGTTCAATGCTAATTTTTTGCGGATAATAAATGTTTTCTGTAGAAAACCAAGAGGGTAATTTATGTATAGATTTTTGTTTCGCTACAATTTGGTTTGCTAATTCTTGTATAGAAACATTAGTAAACGGACTCCCTTTTAAAATTAATTTAGTAATATCAGAATTTAAATTATCTGTTATAAACTGTTGAACTTCTTTATGTAAAATTGCTGTATTCAATAGAAATTATAAGTCTTTAGTTAAAGATTTTACAATTTTATTTTCAGATAAAAACTCTTTTAAAATTACTTTTAATGCCGTGTATAATGGTACAGCAGTTATCATACCAACTATACCAAAAAGTAGACCACCAATAATTATAATTAAGAAAATTTCTAAAGGATGAGATTTTGTGGTTTTAGAAAAAATAACTGGCTGACTCACAAAATTATCTACTAATTGAGCAATAAAATAACCAATCATTACATACATTGTTGTTGGTAAAATTTCTTCCTGAAAATTTAAGCCAATATTACTTGTCATCGATAAAATAAACATAATTACAGCACCAATCATTGGACCAACGTATGGAATTAAATTTAACAAAGCACATAAAAATGCTATTACAATTGCGTTATCTATTCCGAAAATTAATAAAATAATGGTGTATAAGACAAATAGAATGGTAATTTGTGTTATCAGACCAATAAAATACCTAGATAATAAATCGTTTATTGTCTCTAAAGATTTAGAAAACCTTCCTTCAGTTTTATTCGGAATAATTGTCATCACTCCATTTTTTAATAATCGGCTATCTTTCATGAAGAAAAAAGAGATGAATAGCACAGAAAATAAACCAACACTTAAAGAGCCTAATGTGCCTAAAACAGAGTTTAATAAATTTGGGATTTCTTTAAATTGAGAAGTAAAATCAATACTTTTTAATTCACCTAAAACATCAATTCCTTTGGAAGAAAAATATGCCGTAATTTGATTAAAAATATTCTGAATATTTGCTTGTAGTTCATCACTTTGTAATAGCGATAAACTTTTACCTTGTTCTGTAACAAGAGGAATAAATAAAATGATTATGCCTGTTATTATTCCTAAGAAAAGTACCATTGTAGTTACAACTGCTAATGTATTTGGAAATTTTAATTTTCTTCTTAAAAGTAAAATAATAGGTCTTGCAATTAATGAGATTACACCTGCAATAATTATATACACAATTACAGATTGAATTGCATATAAAAAATAACCTAAAAGAAAAATTCCTATTGTTATTCCTAAGGCTCTTAAAATACCGTTTGCAATTACTTTAGACGTCATTAATTATAACCTTTTACTTCTCCCATACTTAAATTTCTTCCATTACTAAAAACATGATTTGTTGGCAATAAAGTACCGCTTTCTGTTGTAATCCAATCTTGCCAAGTAGCAGGAACTTGGTTCATTTTCATACTAGGAACATTCATTTTGTAGCTAATAGGTATATAGTTTTCATCCAATATCCAAAGATAAGAATCTCCTGGTGTTGTTCCGCCAGAAGTATATTTTACTAAAAGCGCAACTTTATTATCTACTTTTTTAATTGTTCTAATGGTACCATCATCAAAAAGTTTGTGTGGTGCAACTAACCAAAAAGAATCGTTATTAAAAATATCCCAAGCACGTTTTACAATTTTTTCATCAGCAATATCTTGCTTAACATCATTATAAAAAACGGTGCTTTTTTCTTTTGCTTGTGGATGCAAGTTTACACGAATTGTATCCCAAGAAACATCTGCAATATGATTTTCTTTGTCCCATTTAAAATGCCTTCTTCCGCCAAAACTCCATTCTATAAAACGTGTGTTTTTATAGTTTTCATGCTTAATAGCTTTTAATATTTTGTGCGCCAACTCATCTGCGTTTTTATTGTAAGCTTTTACGTTGTTTATTGGTATTTCTAATCCAAAAATCGAAAGTTTATGTTTGGTTGGTAACTTTATGCCAGATTTGGTGTTTTTCCAATCAGACCAAGTAGCCGATACTCCGCCAAGAGGAATAATAGATGTCCACATTTTATAAGAAATCGGCATATTTTTATCATCTAAAATCCATAAATAAGAATCTCCTGGAGTAGAACCACCGGTTTTGTAGGTAATTAAAAGCGCATCTTTATCGTTATAATTTACAAGGCGTCT
>JAHDHO010000087.1 GCA_020631275.1 Polaribacter sp.
ATTACGTAGTTAAGATAAACTAACAATTTATTCGATAAATTTGTTTTTTTATCAAAACCTTCTCTATTTAAAATATTAGACAATTGTTCAATAGCAATTTTATAGTTTTTAAGATTAATTTGATTACTAGCAATGTTTGTTTTTGTTAAAACAACCCCTTTTTCATAAACTTTTTTATTATATATGGATTTACATGCATCTAAATTTTCTAAACTTAATTTAAAATAATCATTAGCGGCATCAAAATCTTTTAACAACATATAGGTATACCCAATATTGCTATACGTAAAACTTGCCCTACAGGGATATTTACTTTTTCCGAAATAAATGATTGATTCTTTATAAGATCTTAAAGCAAAACTTAGGTATTCTATATCAGAATACATTATTCCTTTATAGTTTAAAAGTCTGGCTAAATTATAAAAATCGTTATTTTTTAGAAAGAACTCTTTAGAAATATCAAAATAAAAAGTTTTATTATTTTTAGTATTTTTAAAGTATTTTGTACATAAAATAATTATTTCTCCCCCTTTTTTATTTAATGAATCTTTATTTCCATTTTTAAAAAAACGCTTGTAACTATTAAAAGAGGCAACAAATTTTAGGCTATCACTATCTAATATAGAAGTATCTTTTATTTTTTTGTGAAGACTTGTTTTCTTTAACTTTTTATTTAATGTGTCTTTAGAAAACTTAACAAGATAATTTTTATAATTTGTATTAGCATCGCTTTTTGCTTGTATATGTAAACAGCAAAAAAAAAAACAAAAAAAATTACAGTAAATAATTTTAATATTTTCAAAACTTTATAATTAGTTATTTAACTCTTAGTCTAAAAAGTGAAACAAAATTAGCATAATTTCTTATTAAAAAAGAACTTTTTTTATTAATAAAAATTCTTAGAGTGATACTTTTTACAGATTGCATTTTTTTTACAAAATATAGTTTTTTAAAAAAAACATTAAACTAGTTAAGTAAAACCTAAAAAATGTTTTAAAATATTCTTTCAACAAAAAAATCAATATTAAAATTTTTAAAACTAAATAGTATATGTATAATATGCCACTTAGGTGGACTAGCAAAAGCATTAGATTGTGCTGTATAACCTTCTACGTACAGGTTTACAAAGGGCTTCTGTCTTATCTCTCATATCTTTGTACGAAGTTATTATAGTTTTCATAGATTTCAATACTAGTAGTACGCATAATTTTAAATGCAATTAATTTTTTATTATTAGCAATGTTTCTATGTCTAGGAATAATTTTAGTTTCATTATCTGCAAGTATTATTACTTTTTCTGCAGCAGCTATACATCCGTTTATATTTCCGCCAGAATTCAAATCTATCTAATAAAACTTTACCTAAAAACAAGTATCATCTGTGTGAATTAATTTACTTTTTGTAAAAAAAATAACTGCATCTCCATCTGTCTGTTCATCATGAACAAGAGAAATTAAAACGTCATCATATCATCAGAAAAAGTAACCACTGCTAAATCCTCTTTTAGTGAAGATTTTTTTTTCCTACCTCTTACTTCAAATTATGTATTCATTCGTTTTCTCACATTTTTTTACCCCTGTATGATCTCCATGCCAATGAGAGTTTACTCAATATTTTTCTGCTTTTTTTGTACTTTATTTTATTGCTACTAAATTTTTAAGAGTTATTGGTGGAAACTGGTCATCAATCATAAAAACAGCATCATCTCCAACAAAAAACCCAATATTTCCTCCTTGTCCTTTTAGTATATTTAATTGTTCTGTGATCTTTGTGGAAAAACTTTTGACTTCCTTTTTTTAGCATTTTGCAGAAAAAGTTACAAATAATGGTATCTTTGATGAAAAAAATCTTATAACAAGAGTACACGATTCAGTACACGGTTTTATTAAAATAGTGTGTAAAACGGGTGTAAATTTAATATTTATTTTAAATTCATAACCCTGAGGTCACGGGTTCAAATCCCGTCTTCGCTACAAATTAATTTTAAAAAACAGTTTAGAATATTCTAAACTGTTTTTTTATTTTAAGCTCTTCACTAAAATTCTATTTCGTTTAAAAATAGCTCTTTTTAAAAAGACTAATTTAAATCTAATACCTTAAAATATAAATAATTACAAAAAAAATATACTTTTATCTAATTTAAAATTAAATTTAATTATATTTATGTAAAATTGTTTTCTCCCCTTCCATCCTTAAGTAACCCCTCTACAATCTTAAGCTATGAATTATAATGTTATCCTAATCTTACTTTTACAAGGCTCTCTAGTTGCTTTTGTAATACTCTTTTTATTTAAATTTAGAAAAAAACTTGGAAAAGGCGTTTTATACGCTTGTCTTGGCTTGTTTCAGTTTGTACAAGTTATGGTTTTTATACTAAATAGTGTATATCAAAATTTTGCTAACGAATTTTTAATTACTCCTGGCTCTTCTATATTTATAACAATTTCTCTTTTTACACTATTATTAATTTATATAAAAGAAGATGCTAAAGAGGCTCGAAAAATTATTACTACAATACTTATTGTTAATGTTTTAATTTATTTTATTGTAGTCACTTTTTTTTGGAACCTAACCGATTTTAATTCAAAAAATTACTTTAGCGTTACAGAAAACTTCTTAAAAAACACTCCCTCTTTTATAGTTGGTAATATTGCATTGTTTTTAGATGCATTACTTTTAATTTTTATTTTCGAATCGATTTCTAGAAAAATAAAATTTCTTTTTTTGCAAATTAGTATTACAATGATATTAGTGCTAACATTTGACACTATATTTTTTACTCTTATAACTTTTTTTAATTCAGATAATTTATTTGATATACTAATTTCTGGTTTAATATCTAAAAACAGTTTTACTATTTACTATAGTTTAGTCTTTTATCTTTATTTAAGATTCTTAGATGAAACAGACAAAGACTTAGTTTATTTTAAAATAAAAGATGTATTTAAACCTCTTACATATAAACAAAAATTTGAAGTAGCAGTAGATGATATTAAAAAAGCAAATGAGATGTACCGTTTGCTTACAACAAATTCTAACGACATTATTTGTTTGCAAGAATTAAATGGTAATTATAAATATGTTAGTCCCTCTATAAAAACCGTTTTAGGTTACAATCAATCAGATTTTTTAGGGAAACAAATCTTCTCTATTGTGCATAAAGATGATCTTAAAGATCTTCAAAAGAAAATATCTGAAAAAGAGTTTTTTAATAACTTAAATAGAAAGCCTCTAATCTTTAGATTAAAACATCAAAAAGGTTATTATATCTGGATTGAATACCTAACTTCTCCTATTTATGAAAACGGAAAAATATCTTCTTTTGTAACCTCTGCTAGAGATATAACCGATAGAATCCTAGCCAAAAATGAACTTAACAACTCTCTTTTACTTTTACAAAAAAGAGAAAAAGCATTAAATGAAGCTAGTAGAATTGGTAAAATGGGGTTTATAGAGTTTAATGAAATTACCAAAACATATATTTGGTCTGATTATTTATTTTATATTTTTGGTTTAAAACCCTCTAAAACACCACCTTCTCAAGAAACATTTTTAAATTATTTTGAAAAAAATTCTAAACAAGCTATCATAAAGAACATAGAAAATCTCAAAAAAGAAGGAAAAGCATTTAATATAGAAGTTAAAGGTAAAAATCAAACAAATAAAATTATTTGGTTACGCTTAATTATAGAGCCTGTTTTTAATTCTGATAAAAATTTAATCGGGCGTAGAGGTGTTTTACTAGATATCACCTACAGCAAAATTGCCAAACTAAAATTAGAGAGTTCTTTAAACTTGTTAGAGAAAAATGAAAATTCATTAAATATTGCAGGCAAAATTGGGGATCTGGCCTTTATAGAATACATTTCAGAAACAAACACTTATAGTTGGTCTAACTATGCCTATAAAATTTTTGGTTTAAACCCCAAAGAAGGTGTTCCTGATTTGAAAGAAATTTTAACCTTTTTTAATTCAAAATCTCAAAATAAATTAAAAAAGGCTATCAAAGAAATAAACATAAAAGGTAAGTCCAGCGATATTGAAATAAAAGGAAATAAAAAGAATGGAGAAGAATTTTGGATAAGAAATATTATGCACCCTATTTTTAATAAAAATAAAGAATTAATAGGTTGTAAAGTTGTACTACAAGATATAACCAAGTACAAAAAAATACAGCATAAACTAGAAAGCTCTAAAAAAGAGTTAAAAACATCTTTAAGGCTTATAGAAAAAAAAGAACTTTCCTTAAGAGAATCTAGTCGAATTGCAAAAATTGGTTATTCAGATTTTTTGTTCGAAACCAATTCTTTCTATTGGTCTGATTATGTTTATAAAATTTTTGGTTTAGACCCAAAAAAGAAAATTCCGTCTAGAGAAGAAATGATTGCCGTTTATAAAGGTGAGTTTTTAGAAAAATTAATTAATGCCACTAAAAAACTAGACGCTGATGGTAAACCATATGACCTAGAACTTAAAATGACTAATTTTAAAAATAAAGAAGTATGGGTTAGAGTAATAGCTCATTTAATTTACAATAAAGACAAAGAAGTTATAGGAAGAAGTGGAGTATTACAAGATATTACAGAGTCTAAATTAACGAGATTAGAATTAAAAAGATCAAAAAAAGAAATTGAAAACTCTTTAACATTATTAGAAAAAAATAAAGCTTCTATGGATGAAGCAAGTAAAGTAGCCAAAATAGGATATTTTGATTATAATATTACTACAGATTCTTTTAATTGGTCTGAATATCTTTATGATATTTTCGGTTTAGACAAAACAAAACCCGTACCACCTAGAGCAGAACTTATGACTCAAATAGATAAAGACTCTTTATCAATTATTGAAAACGCCATACTAGAATTAAACAGTAATGGTTTACCATTTGATATTGAAATGAAAATTTATAATAAAAAAACTGGTAAACCGGTTTGGGTAAGAAATGTTGCTCAACCAATATATAATGAAAAAAATGAAATAATTGGGCGAAGAGGCGTAACACAAGATATTACAGAAAACAAGAAATATAGAGACAAAATTGAAAAAGCAGAAGAATTATATAGATTACTTGCAAATAATACAAACGATTTAATCTGTTTACAAGAATATGATAGCACATTTAAATATATAAGCCCTTCAATAGAAAATCTTTTAGGTTATAAACAAGAAGATTTTATTGGCAAAAAGGTATATAATATAGTTCACAAAGAAGATTTACCTGCTTTAAAAAATACTTTTATGAATATATCTAAAAATATTAAATCACAAGCCTTTCCTTTCAGAGCACTTCATAAAAATGGTCACTATATTTGGTTAGAGTTTTTATCTACACCCGTATTTAAAGAAGATAAAATTAGCTACTTTGTTACTAGTGCAAGAGATATTACACCATCGATGCTTGCAAATCAAAACATACAAGAATACCAAAATTCGTTAAAAAAATTAACTACAGAAATTACTTTAATAGAAGAAAAACAAAAGAAAGAAATTGCTTCTAATATTCATGATCATTTAAGTCAATCTTTAGTAATCTCAAAAATGAAAATTAAGGAATTAAAGAATAACGAGAATTATAAAAAACTTTTTAAAGATTTAGATTTTATAGAAACACATATTTCTGATGCTTTAGATAATAGTAGAAAAATTACTTTTGAACTTTCTCCACCCGTTTTATATCAATTAGGTATAATTGATGCTTTGTTTTGGTTGTTCGAATATATTGAAAAAACATATGAAATAAAATCTGAAATAAACACAACTGTAGATTCTGTAAAAATGAATGATGCAAAATCTATTTTATTATATCGAAGTATTCAAGAAGTTGTAAACAACTCAATAAAATACTCTAAATCTAAATTTTACACTTTAAACATCACTAGTACCCTTAACGGTATTGCAATCGTTTTTGAGGATAACGGTATAGGATTTAACATTAATGATTTAAAAAATAATCATAATACCAATGGCTCTGGTTTTGGATTATTTACAGTAAAAGAAAGAATTGAAAACATTGAAGGAGAATTTGATATTTCATCAGAAATTAATAAAGGGACTACTGTAACATTTTTAATTCCTATATCTTCTTAAAATTAAGAAAGTTTTAACTTTATTTTTTCAAAATCATATTTTTTGTATATTTAAAAAAAATCCCCTAAAAATTGATACTCCTACTATCAATTTTAATTAATTTTCGCTATGACTTTTAATCAATTTTCGACATTATTTATACAAAGCTCTTTTGTTGCTTTAATAATATTACTTTTATTTAGAGTAAGAAAAAAACTAGGTTTAAGTGTACTTTATGCTTGTTTAGGCTTATATCAATTTGTACAAATTTTTTTATCTAATAGTATAAATACAAATTACCCAACAAATCATTTAATATCTCAAGGTTCATCTATATTTGTTACAGTAACTCTGTTTGCTCTATTAATAATTTATATTAAAGAGGATGCTAAAGAAACAAAAAAGGTTATTTACGCATTATTTATAGTAAATTTATTAATTACTCTTTTATTACAAGTTTTTAACTGGAGAATAGAAGACCCTTTAATTGATAACGCTATTATAAACTCTGCGAAACCTTTTAAAAATTCGCCTTTTATATCTACTATTTCGAATATTGCACTACTAATAGATTCTCTATTATTGATTGTAATATTCGAGTTTATTTCAAAAAAAACAAAGTATTTATTCTTACAAATTTTTATTACAATGCTGATTGTAGTAAGCTTCGACACAATTTTTTATGCTACATTTTCTTTTTGGAAATCGGATAAATTATTACCTATAATTACAAAAGGTTTAGTATCTAAAGGAATATTTGCAACCTATTTTAGTTTCCTTTTTTACATATACTTAAGATTTTTAGATACTACGGACAAAGACCTTGTTTTCTTTAAAATTAAAGATGTTTTTCAACCATTAACCTACAAACAAAAATTTGAAACGGCTACAAACGACAAAAAAAAGGTAGAAAAAAAGTATAAATTATTAACAGATAATTCTAATGATATAATATGTTTACAAAGCATAGATAGTTCTTTTGAATATGTTAGCCCTTCAATAAAAAAAATTTTAGGTTATGAAAGCAAATATTTTATTGGAAAAAAAATTTTTGATTATGTACATGAAAAAGATTTAGAAAAATTAAAAGAGACTATAGGTAAAAAGCTATTTATTACGGATTACAATAACAATGCATATACTTTTAGAGTTAAACATAAATCTGGTCATTATGTATGGCTAGAATTTGTAACTTCTGCTATTTACGATAATAACAAAATAAGTTACTTTGTTACCTCGGCAAGAGATATTACGCAAAGAATTTTAGCTAAAAATAAAATTGAGACTTCATTAAAATTGTTAGAGCATAAAGAAACTTCGTTAAATGAAGCTAGTAAATTAGCCAAAATTGGATACTGGGAGTATTTAAAAACTACAGATAGTGTTAGTTGGTCTGAGTATATTCATATAATTTATGAAAGCGACGTTAAAGACAATATACCTAAAAGAGAAGATATATTTAAAAAGTTTGATAATGAATCTCAAATAAAAATTTCTAATGCAAATATAGAACTCGAAAAAAACGGAACACCTTACGATTTAGAATTAAAACTAATCAATAACAACAATAAAACTGTCTGGATTAGAAATGTTGTGCAACCAATTTATGATGATAATAATATCATAATTGGTAGAAGAGGTGTTTTACAAGATATTACAGAAAGAAAAAATATTAATATAAAATTAAAAGAGAGCGAAGAAAAGTTCTTTAAAATTTTTAAAAATAGCCCTAACTTAATTATACTTAATAGTTTTGATGAACAAAAAATTGTTGATGTAAATGACGCTTCAATAAAAATATCTGGATACACACCAGAAGAATTAATAGGCACTGTAAACATTCATTCAAGTATTTGGAAATCTCAAAGAAAACGAAATATCTACTTTAATAGATTAATTAAAAACGGAAGCGTTAAAAATTTTGAATCTGAATTTATTACTAAATCTGGAGAACTTAGAATATGGAAGGCCAACGCAGAAATTATTTTAATTGGTAATAAAAAATATGTCTTAAGTATTATAGAAGACATTACAGAAGTACGACTTACACAAAACAAGTTAAAAGCTCAAAATGAGTTTATTGTAGCAATGACAGAAAATCAAAATGCAGGAATTGTTGCTAGTAATGATAAAGGAGAGCTTGTATTATTTAACAAAACCGCAAAAGAATGGCATGGTATCGACATTCTTAAAATACCACAAGATCAATGGGCTAAAAATTATGGCCTTTATAAAACAGATTATACAACATTATTAAACAAAGATGAAATACCATTAATACAAGCATTTAATGGAAAAGTCTTAACAAATGAAGAGATCGTTATAAAATCTTTAAACCAAGAACCTAGAATTGTACTTTGTAATGGAGCATCTTTTTTTGACAATAATGGTAAAAAATTGGGTGCGGTTGTAGTAATGAATGATATTACGAATCAAAAATTAATAGAAAAAAACCTAAGAGATAGTAAAGCTGAAATTAAGAAAGCTCTTATTACCGCAGAAAGAAGTAGGTTTTTATTAAATGAATCTGGAAGAATTGCAAGAGTTGGTGCATGGGAATTAGATTTAAAAACAGAAAATGTTACTTGGTCTGATCAAATTTTTAAAATTCATGGTCTACCAATAGGAAATATTCCACCCTTAGAAAAGTTAATGAAATATTACGTTAATGGATCTGAAGAAATTTTACAAAAAGCTATTGATACTTGTATTGCAGAAAACAAAAGCTTCAATTTAGAATTGAATTTTAAAAATGAGCACAACGAATTACTTTGGTTAAATGTAATTGGATATACTGAAACTAATTCAAATGGTGAAACCACATTTTTAAGAGGTGTTTTACAAGATATAACAGAAAGAAAATTAAATAGAGACAAAATTGACAAAGCCGAAGAAATGTACCGCTTACTTGCAGATAACACTAGCGATTTAATCTGTTTACAAGAGCCAGACGGCACATTTAAGTATATTAGCCCTTCAATAGAAAACTTATTAGGTTATAAACAATCTGATTTTATTGGGAAAAAAATCCTCTCTATAGTTCATGATGATGATTTAGAAAATTTATATAATGCCATTAAAGATGTTAACCATAATTTAAAAGCAGAAGCACATCCGTTTAGAGCAAAACATAAAAATGGAAAATATATTTGGTTAGAATTTTTATCCACTCCTATTTATAAAAATGATAAAATTAGTTACTTTGTAACAACTGCTAGAGACATAACTCAATGGATGTTAGCAAATATAGAGATTAATGAATATCAATCTTCTTTGCAAAAACTAACCACAGAGTTAACGCTAATTGAAGAAAAACAGAAAAAAGAAATTGCCTCTAATATTCACGATCATTTAAGTCAGTCTTTAGTAATCTCTAAAATGAAAATTAATGAGTTAAAAAGAAATGACAAATTAGAAGAAATTTTTGAAGATCTAGATTTTATAGAAACTCATATTGTTGATGCTTTAGAAAATAGTAGAAAAATAACTTTCGAATTATCACCTCCTGCACTCTATCAATTAGGCATAATAGATACTTTATATTGGTTGTTTGAAAATATAGAAAACACTTATAAAATAAAATGTGAAATAATTACTAATTTAGATTTTGTAGAGCTAGATGAAGCTTCTTCTATTTTATTATATAGAAGTATTCAAGAAGTAACAAATAATGCTTTAAAATATGCAGAAGCTACTTTAATAACGTTAGAAATTAATAAATCGAACTTAGGCTTTTGGTTTATTATAAAAGATAATGGTATTGGTTTTGACATCAGCATATTAAAAAACTTAAAAAACTATTCGGGTTCTGGATTTGGTTTATTTACAGTACAAGAAAGAATTGCTAATATTAATGGTGTTTTTTCTATAAATTCAGATAAAAACGTAGGAACAACAGTTAATTTTTTTATACCTTTAGCTGTATGATGACCAATAACCAAATAAAAATTGTTTTAGTAGATGATCATAAACTTCTTAGAGATGGTTTAAGAAATATCATAGAGCAAAAGTCTAATATGCAAATTATAGGTGAAGCTTCTGACGGAAGAGAAGCGATTAGTATTTGCTCTAAATTATTACCCGATGTTCTTGTTATAGATGTAGCTATGGCTGGTTTAAATGGTATAGAAGCAGCGAAACAGATTCATAAAACCTGCCCAAAAATAAAAATTATTGGCCTTTCTATGCATTCAAGCAAACAATTCATACAAGGTATGTTTAAAGCTGGCGCTTATGGTTATTTATTAAAAGACGGAGATTCGAACGAACTTATTACAGCGATTAATACTGTTATACAAGATATCAAATATTTATCTAAAGATATTAATCAAGAATTTTTATCAATAATTAAAAAAGGAGATACAATAGAAAACAACCTTTTAAGTTCTAGAGAAAAAGAAGTTTTACAATTAATAACAGAAGGAAAAACTTCTAAAGAAATTGGAGAAATATTGTTTTTGAGCTCAAAAACTATTGATGTTCATAGAAATAATATTATGAAAAAAATTGATTTATTTACAATACCCGAATTAACCAAATATGCAATTAAAAAAGGTTTTACCTCATTATAAATTTTATAAGCTTATATAAAATAAGCAACTTACCTATTTAAGGCAAATAAAATTAATTGTAAATTTACAATTGACCAAATAATTAAACTCAATTAATACTTGAAACACCAATTAAAAAATATGCTAATTGTAGAAGACAACCCTTTAATTGGTGAAAAAATACTTAAAGCAAGTAAAAATATTCATCCTCTAAAAAACATAAAATTAACAGCAACTCTAAAAGAAGCAATTTCTTTTTTAGAAAAAAACAATGTCGATATTATAACATTAGACTTAAGTTTACCCGATGGTAATGGAATTGAATTGCTAAAATGGTTTAAAGAAAAAAATAATTTACCAAAGGTTTACGTATTCTCTACGAGTAAAGAATTAAAAAGAACCTGCCTTAGGTACGGAGCTTTAGGTTTCTTTGATAAATCTACTGATTTTGACAATCTAATCAAGACAATTGAAACTTCTGATATTGATAATTAATCTTTAGTCGTAATTTAGATATACTTATTAAAAAAAGAAACCCAGTTATAAGAATAAATTATTATGCTTGTTAACTGTGTTTCTAAATTATAATACTTGAGATATAAAATTTAATTAAGGGAATAGATTAATTAAAGGGGGAATCGTTTTAATTAATTTAGGGTAAAAATCTTAATAAAGTTTTCTCATTCTTCCTTCCCAGGTTCTGCCGCCTAAAGTAGATTCGTAAAAGATATAACCTCTTTTTATCTTTGTTATCTTCATTTTTAGTTTGATTC
>JAHDHO010000088.1 GCA_020631275.1 Polaribacter sp.
TTAAAGAAGGTGTTTGTATTGTAATTTCTCCTTTAATTGCTTTAATGCAAGATCAAGTAGAAAACTTAAAGCAAAAAAATATAAAAGCAATTACAATTCCTTCTGGTAGTCAGCAAGATGAAATTGTAACATTATTTGATAAAATTAAATTTGGTAAGGTTAAGTTTTTATACATATCACCAGAAAGGTTACAATCTTCTTTAATTCAGCAAAAAATTAAAGAACTAAACGTAAACTTGGTTGCAATTGACGAAGCGCATTGCATTTCTGAATGGGGACATGATTTTAGGCCTTCCTACAGAAATATTAAAGTATTAAAAGAAATTTTACCAGAAGTTGGTTTTATTGCATTAACTGCAACTGCCAATAAAAAAGTTTTATTAGACATTGAAAGTAATTTAGAATTAAAGAATACTTTACTATTTAAAAAGTCTTTTTTTAGAGAAAACTTAGCATATCAAATTTTTAAAATTGAAGATAAATTAGAAAGGCTAACTAGTATTTTTATAAAAACCAGAACACCTGCTATCGTTTATGTAAATTCTAGAAAAAAAACCGAAGAAATTTCTAATTTTTTAAATGCTAATAACTTTAAAAGTACATTTTATCACGCGGGTTTATCTGTTTTAGATAAAGAAATGGCTTTTAATAATTGGATGTTAGAGAAAACCCCAATAATTGTAGCAACCAATGCTTTTGGTATGGGCATAGATAAACCCAATGTTGGTTTGGTTATTCATTATAATTTACCAAATAGCCTAGAAAACTATGTGCAAGAAACAGGTAGAGCTGGTAGAGACGAAAAAAAATCATTTGGTGTTTTATTATATAATGAGCATGATATTTATTTACATCAAAAACAAATAGAAAACTCAATACCCTCAATAAATGAAATCAAAGAGGTTCATAAAAAGTTATATCAGCAATTTAGAATCGCAATAGGCGAAATTTCAGAAGAAGTTTATGCCTTTAATTTTTATGAGTTTTGCAAAAAATACAAATTGCAAATTCTTAAAACAGATGCTATTTTAAAATTATTGGTTAATTATGGTATTATAGAACTCAATAGTAGTTTCAATAAAAAATCTACTTTAAAAGTAACAGCATCGCATTATTCTATATTAAATTTTTCTAACAATGATAACTCTTTAAAAAACTTTATAAATGTGCTTTTAAGAACTTACGGCGGTTTGTTTGAAGATGAAATAAAAATAAACGAATTCTATATTGCTAAAAAAGCAGGTATAACTTCTAACAAAGTTATTCAGAATTTAGAACTTTTAGAGCAGCAACAGTTACTTGTATACAATCAATCTAATGATAATGCTGCTTTAAGTTTTTTAATGCCAAGAGAAGATGACAAAACCATCAATAGATTTTCTAAAGAAATAAAACAATTTCTATTTCTAAAACAAGAAAAAGCTAAACGATTCATCTCATTTATAAAGAACAATCAAATTTGCAGAAGCAAACAACTTTTAGCATATTTTGACGAAACTAAACAAGAAAATTGTGGTATTTGTGATGTTTGCATAGCGCATAAAAAAAATCAATCAAAAAACCTATCCGAAGAAATTTTAGCTCTTCTAAACCTCAACAAAGAATTATCTTCAAAAGAAATTTGTAATTTTTTAAATGCTAAAGAGAAAGACATTTTAATACATTTGCAAACACTTCTTTCAGAAGATAAACTAATCTTAAACAATCTAAATAAATTTCAACTAAAAATATAAATATGAAAGATATGCGTATCGTTTTTATGGGAACGCCAGACTTTGCCGTAGCCATTTTAAAACATTTAGTAGAAAACAACTATACAATTGCAGGTGTTATTACTGCACCAGATAAACCAGCCGGTAGAGGAAGAAAAATAAATGAGTCTGCAGTAAAAAAGTATGCAAAATCTAAAGACCTTAAAATATTACAACCAACAAATTTAAAAAACGAAGATTTTTTAGCTGAATTAAAATCTTTAAATGCCAACTTACAAATTGTTGTCGCATTTAGAATGTTACCCAAAGTAGTATGGCAAATGCCAGAATTAGGTACCTTTAATTTACACGCTTCTTTATTACCTGAATACAGAGGTGCTGCACCAATACATTGGTCTATTATTAACGGGGAAACAAAAACAGGGGTTACTACTTTTTTTATTGATGATAAAATTGATACCGGAGAAATAATTTTACAAGAAGAAGTTGCTGTACAAGAAACAGAAACAGTAGGCAGTTTGCATGACAAATTAATGCATATAGGCGCAAGCTTGGTTTCTAAAACAGTAGATTATATTGCAAAAGGAAATGTAGTTACTACAAAACAACCCGATTTAGAAGAAAAATCTGCACCAAAATTAAACCCAAAAAACACTAAAATAGATTGGACTGATTCTTTAGATAACGTCTATAACAAAATAAGAGGTTTAAACCCTTTTCCGGCAGCTTGGACATTAATATATAATAATGACGAAGAAATTTCTGCTAAAATTTATGACGTAAGTAAACAAATAGAATCACACTCTTTTCATTATGGTGCTATTGTAACTACCAAAAAAGAATTAAAAATAGCAGTAAATGGTGGCTACATTATTATTAATGAAATAAAACTTTCTGGTAAGAAAAAAATGGATGCAAGAAGCTTATTAAACGGCTTTGGTTTTTCTTCGGATGCAAAAATGATGTAAAGCCTTTATTGATGCGGTTTATAGAGTTTTTTGATTTTCAAAGCATGCTTTATTAACAATTAACCTGCATTTATTAACAAAATGCCCTTTTTTGGGCCTTCACATTTGCGTAAACCCACAATCCGTCTATATTTGTTAAGCTATTAAGCAAAAAGTATAATAAAAATAATTTTAAAATCAATTCATTATGAACAAATCAGATTTAATCGATGCAATGGCTGCTGACGCAGGAATTTCTAAAGTAGCAGCTAAAGCAGCTTTAGAGTCTTTTACAGATAACGTAACTTCTTCTTTAAAAAAGGGAGATAAAGTTGCTTTAGTTGGTTTCGGAACTTTTTCTGTTTCTAATAGAGCTGCAAGAACTGGTAGAAATCCTCAAACTGGAAAGACTATTGAGATTGCTGCTAAAAACGTAGCTAAATTTAAAGCTGGAGCTGGATTAAGCGATGCTGTAAACTAATTTTTACAGTTTTAAATAAAAAATTAAAAACTCTCTTTTTTAGAGAGTTTTTTTTGTTAAAAATTTACCTATATTTAATAAAAAAATTGAATGTCTAAACTCCTCCCAAAAAAAGGTAGACTTTTGGTTGCAGAACCATCTATCTTAAACGACAATTCATTTAACAGAGCAATTGTTCTATTAACTGAACATACAGATAATAATTCTGTAGGTTTTATTTTAAATAAGCCTCTAGAATATTGTATTAAAGATTTGTTACCAGAAATAGATTGCGATTTTATCATATATCAAGGTGGCCCTGTAGAGCAAGATAATTTATATTTTGTACATAGAATACCCCAATTATTAGATAACAGCATAGAAGTTGCTAATGGTGTTTTTTGGGGCGGAGATTTTAAACAACTAAAAGACCTTCTTAACAATGGTTTATTAGATGAATCTGATATTCGTTTCTTTTTAGGCTATTCTGGTTGGGATAAAGACCAATTAGAAGATGAATTATCTGGAAATTCTTGGTTTGTTACAGAAAACAATTTCGAAAACATTTTTTCTAATGACGAAGAAAGCCTTTGGAAAAATAAATTACTCGAAAAAGGAGGCAATTATAAACTTTGGGCAAATGCACCCAACGATTTTAATTTAAATTAATTTCCTGCAATTTGTAAAACATTTAAATTGGCTTGTAATTTAACAGCCAAATTACTTGTAAATGTTTTTTTCTTGTACTTAGTTATTGCTTGCACACCAATAATTGCATTGGTAATAAAAACTTCGTCTGCTTTTTGAATCTCAAACGGAGAAATTGTAGTTTCTTCAATAATAAAATCTTTATTTTTGGTTAAGATTTCTATTATCTTACCTCTAACAATACCTTTAATACATCCTTCTGTTAAAGCAGGTGTTTTAACAATATTTCCTTTTACTACAAAAATATTTCCGTTTGTAACCTCTACTACTCCTTTTCTTTCATTTAATAAAACACAACTATCTAAATCATTTTCATTGGCATAAATACTCGCTAAAGTATTTATCATTCTATTATTTGTTTTTACTGTGGACAACAAACCAGAATAATTATAAAAATCTTTAAAAACATCAACTTGATACTCGTTTTTAGAAACATAAGTATTCTCGCTAGCTTCTATTAAATAATCAACTTTATTTGTTTTTGGCGTATACAAACCACCATCTTTTCTATAAACATTTAAACGAACTCTAAAAGATGGTGCATCATCTAGAACTGCAATAGTTTTTAAAATTTCCTTTTCTAAAAACTCTAACGTAAACTCCATCGGAATTTTCATACGCAACATTCTCATCGAAGCCATCAATCTAAAATAATGATCTTCCCAAAAAACAACATTTTTGTTTACAACTTTAATTGTTTCAAAAATAGCGTCTCCGTATTTAAATCCTCTATTATCTTTAGAAAGGTTTATATTTTCTTTAAATAATAACTCACCGTTTAAATTAATCATCCTTTAAATTTTAAGAACTGCAAAAATACTACAAATCTTAGTATTATAAACATAAAAAACCAGCAATAAATGCTGGTTTTTTATGTTTAAATTTATCTAATTAAGCACCAATTGTATGCCTAAGTTCTTCTATTTGATTTTCCCAAAGCTGTTTAGCCTCATCTACTTCGTCTTCATCTTCTGCAAAATCTGTAACTATTAAAGAAACGTCTTTTGTTAATGGGTCTACTTGAATTCTAATTTCGAAATAACTATCATCATCTTCGCTCTCAAGCCACTTCCAACGCATTCTTTCTCCTGCCTTTTTGGTTACTAGATTTGCTAATTCTTCTGTACCTTCCCAAACAAAGCTAAATACTTTACCTCTAGAGTTAACTTTATCTGCAAACCATTCTTGTAAACTAGAAGGTGAAGATATATATTGATATAGCATATTTGGCGATGCGTGAATTGGAATTTCTAATTCAAATTTTACTTTATCCATTGTTTGTTTTGTTAGGCGGACAATATAGGTATTAATTCAATTAAAAAAAAATCAAAACACTTCTTGCAGGTTTGTAAAAAGTGTCTATATTTGCACCCGCAAACCAATGGCGAGGTAGCTCAGTTGGTTAGAGCGCAGGATTCATAACCCTGAGGTCACGGGTTCAAATCCCGTCTTCGCTACAAGCTTAATACTAATTAAATCAACGAATTGTGTCTCACAATTCGTTTTTTTATGTCTTCTATTTTCTTACTTTTACAAAAAGTACACGAAAAGGTACACGATTCAGCTATGAAATTGAATTATAATAAACCTAAAATATATACTGGAGGAGTTAATATTGAAGCTTGGTCTAGACTCTCTAAAAAAGACAAAAAAGAAGCTTTATCTAAAAGTTGGTATGTTTATTATTCATTTAGAGATCCAATTACAGGAAAACTAAAAAGGCAGACTAATATAAAGGCAGGAGTTAATCTTTATAAAGATAAAAGGAGTAGAATACACATATTAACTCAATTAAAAGAAAGTTTAGAATATGTTTTATCAAAAGGATTCAATCCTTATCAAGACAATAGTTCCTTAGCTGAATTTATCGAAAATCTTCTTTCGCCTGAAAAAAGTGAAGTCAAGAATACACCAACACAAGAGGAAATCATAGTGTGTCTTGAAAAAAAGACTATAATAGAAATACCAATCCTCCACTCTATTAATACTTCTTTTGACTTAGCATTAAACACCAAATCTAAGGTTCTAAATGGAATTTCATATCAAAATTTTAAAAATAGAATTGAACGATTTAAAAAATGGCTCAATGAAGAAGGATATGACCTTAAAGAAGACATATCAATTATAAATAAGAAACTTGTAATACAATATTTAAATACCGTATTACAAGCAACAAGTCCTAGGAATAGAAATAATACACGTACTGATATAAGCTCCTTATTTCAAACGTTAGAAGACAATGAAATTATTGAGAATAATTTTATAAAGAAAATAAATGTTTTAAAATCTGTACCAGAAAGAAATAAAACATATACAACAACTGAGCAGAAAGATATTTTTAATTATTTAGAAAAACAAGATGCCGTATTATATCTTTTTGTTCAATTTATATCTTATAATTTTCTTAGACCTGTTGAAGTTTGTCGACTGAAAGTTGGTGATATCGATTTAATAGATAAAAAGATCTATGTGAGAACCAAAAACAAGCCTGTAAAAACTAAAATCATTCCTGATATTTTAATTAAGCAATTACCAGATCTATCTAAATTAAATAAAAACGATTTTTTATTTACTCCTAGTAAAATTGGCGGTGAATGGGAAACAAAAGAGAACAATAAAAGAGATTATTTTACCAAACAGTTTAAAAAAGTAAAAGACCATTTTGGTTTAGGTAAAGATTATGGTTTATATAGTTTTAGACATACCTTTATAACGAAGTTGTATAAAGAAATGGCTAAAACAGCAACTCCTTTTGAAGTGAAAAGTAAATTAAAATTAATTACAGGTCATATAACTATGGATGCACTAGAATTATACCTTAGAGATATTGATGCTGTATTACCTGAAGATTATTCAAAATTATTAAAGTAATGAAAAACAACAATTTTGGAATTTTAACTGAAGAAATGTACAATAACTTTAGCGAGAATGAAATAAAAAAATTTCTAATTGATAAAAAAATAAAGTCAAAATTTCATCCTGTTAAAAATTTAGAATATATCGAGACTAATGAGAAAAATGTAGACATTATATCTGGTAAACTATATCCTATGGATGACCAGTTTTCTAAAAAGTTTTTAAGTGAAGTATACTTTTATTTAAAATCTTTTATGAAAACATCACATATTGTGAATTTACAAAATTTTATTAAAAATTTCAATTCAAATACTTTTGGTTTAAATAAAGAGCAAACAAAAAGTACAGGTTTGGAAGAATTTAATTTTATATTTTTTAATTTGAAAAATGCCGATAGTATTAAACTTATTAATGACGCGTTAATTACTTACGGAAGTCGTTTTGAACACCTAAAAGAAACACAAGACACCTTTATAAATGCATTAATACATGAGGCAGATATATTGAAATTTTATTTATTAGGTAAAGATGAGTTTTTTAACAGAAAACTTTTAGATAGTAATCAGCTATTAATAAACATTTATAAATTTGAAAATAACTTAATAAAATTAATATCTCTTAATTCACAATTTAATTTTGAAATAGACACTTACTTTACCCCAAAATCAATTTCTGAAATTATTTTTGAAGAATACCTCGATGAATTTGAATCTTTAAAACAACTTCAATTTTTAGAAAACAAACTTTCTGTTAAATTAAATCAAAAAGCTTCATTCATAGCAAGTATTTATTTCTTCTTTAAAGACGAGTTAGATCTTAAAACTCCAAAAGAAAAAAATTTTAGAGAAATAGTTAACCATTTTTATAGCATGGATTTAAAAAGAATAAAACTTAGTGATTCATCAGGTAATGCACACACCAAAAGAATAAAAAATTTTAATAAAGATTGGGTGAAATTTCAAAATTAGAGCTTGTTTTTTCAAGTTGACCCGAAAACGACTATTTTGACCCGAAAAGACCCAAAAATTTAAGAAATTGACACTTTTTTTGTCCTTTTAAAAACTTAATTGTATTACGTAATTACTCCTAGTTAATTCTTGCTAATTAGGTAGTTATCTTTTGATGTAAAATCACCTTACTTTTTAACAAGTATTTAATTTAAAAATATTTAAATAAAAAAGTAAAATGGAAAAAACCATCAATTTTAGAATTTCAGCAGAGTTAAAAGTCGAGCTACAATTTATTGCAGAAGAAAAAGAAATTAAAACATCTAACTTAGTTAGGGAAATCATTACCGATTTCATAGAAAATTACTATGAAGATAATATAATTTGTAAACCTACAGAAATCCACGAGGTTATACTTAACGTACCGGCAAATTATAATTACAATCAATAAATCGATATTATATGTTAAAAGATAAAATCGATATAATTATTAAGGATATTAACACCCATCAAAAAAAACTTAAAAATAAAGGTTTTGAATATGGTTGTTTAATTATTAAAGAAGCAAATACTTGGGTAGAGGAGGCTAAAAATAGACCCATACCCAACATGCTTTTTAGTGAGCTATGGTACGAAAATGAGCTTTGTATTTTATTTGCAGACACTAATTTAGGTAAATCTATTTTAGCTGTACAAATAGCGGACAGTATTAGTAAAGGAAAAGCAATACCAGGGTTTAAACTTGAAAGCCCTCCAAAAAAAGTGCTTTATTTAGACTTTGAATTATCTGATAAACAATTTGAAAACAGGTGTTCTGAAGATTATGAAAACCATTATCAATTTAATAAAAATTTTCTTCGTGCAGAATTTCATACCGAGTTAGAGTTACCAAAAGAGTACAATAATATTGAAGAATATCTTTGCGCAATCTTGTCAGATATTATTACAAAAACAAAAGTATCTGTCTTGATTGTGGACAATCTTACCTTTTTAAGCAGCGAAAATGAAAAAGCAAAAGATGCTTTGGTATTAATGAAAACTCTTAAAAAAATATCTAACACAAATAATGTTTCAATACTTGTATTAGCTCATACTCCTAAAAGAGACTACTCTAAACCCATAAGTAAAAATGATCTAGCAGGAAGTAAAATGCTTATGAATTTTTGTGATAGTTGTTTTGCTATTGGTAATAGTTCTCAAGAAGCATCGTTTAGATATATCAAACAAATTAAACAGCGTAATACAGAACATTTATATCACTCAGAAAATGTTATTGTTTGCAGTCTTGATAAAGAAACTAATTTTCTAGAATTTCATTTTGAAGGTTTTGATTCAGAAAAAGCGCATTTACAAACTTTTGATTCATCGAATTTAGAGGAAAGAGACGAGCAAATGAAGTTTCTAGTTTCTGAAGGAAAAACTAATGTTCATATAGGTGAAATGTTAAGCTTAACCGAAGGAGCTGTCAGAAAAAGAAGAAAAAAACTAAATATCTAAGATAGATGGTTGCTTCAGACATATACACAATAGCAAAGGCTCTTCCAAAAGAAGAGTTTATCAAGCTATCCGCTATGCTAAGAAGCGATATCAAGAAAAGTGAAATAAAACTGAAAAAAAAATATGAGCTACCAGACTTCAACAAAGAAGATGGATTACGTTACCTATTAGAAAATCACATTCGCAAAAATTAAAAAACATAATCGTACCATTCGTACCAATAAATAGGTACGAATGGTACGAATTCAAAAAAATGAAACATAATTATAAATACAGTTTAGATAGATCAAGCAGAAAGTTTATCTGCCCTAATTGCAATAAGAAAACATTTGTGAAATTTGTAGACAATGAAACTAATCATTATTTAAATTCAACGGATGGACGATGTGATAGAGAAAGTAAATGCGGTTACTTAAAAAAGCCTACATCAAATTGTATTACAAATATTAATAACTGTATCACAGAAGTAATACAACCTTCGCATCACAATAGAAAAGTATTGCAAGATTATTGTAATACGAAGCAACAAAGTAACTTTATAAGCTATTTATTAAAACATTTCGAACCTAAAGATGTATTACGAGCTGTCAATCTGTATCACATTGGTACAACAAACTACTGGCACCGTGCAACAATATTTTGGCAAATAGATACAAAAAATGTAATACGAGGTGGTAAAATAATGCAATACTATTGTGGCACAGGAAAAAGGGTAAAAGAACCTTTCAATCATGTTAGTTGGATACACAAACAATTAAAATTAAACAAATTTGTACTTCAACAATGCTTATTTGGATTACATAACATAAACTCTATTTTAAAAGGTGATACCATTTGTATTGTAGAATCTGAAAAAACTGCAATTATTATGAGTATTGTGTTACCAAATTTTTTGTGGTTAGCAACTGGTAGTAAAACTAGTTTTAAAGAAAAAATGTTACAACCTGTTAAAGAGTTTAAAGTTATTGCTTATCCTGATAAAACAGAATATACTAATTGGAATGAAACGACCAAACATCTAAACAAGCTAGGTTTTCAAATTAGATGTAGCAATTTGTTAGAAAACATAAAAATTGAAGATGGTGGAGATTTGATTGATTTTTTGTCATAATTCATTGTCAATTGATTTCACAAACACACCAAAGAAATAAAAGCAATCAAATAAAGTAAAAAATTAGATTCAGCATATTTAATAGCAGAAAACCCCCATAAACTAACCCAAGATAAAAATACAAAAGCACTAACTGTAATATTTATTCTTGATACCGAAAAATTACCTGCATTAAAAAATGTACTTTTAACCACAGGTTCCATCAGATATAATGGCACATCCAAATTATCTTCCAATTTATTTATAACATTCTCCCAATGCTCCTGCCATCTTTTACTCCAACTATTTACCAAATACCAAGCAAAAGAGAATAAACAACCAATAGAACATATTATTAAAACATATTCTATAGCATAATCATCTTCTTTATTAAATGCTATCTGAGTTGCAAAAAAACCTGCATAAATTACTGCAAGAACCCCCCAAAATTACTGTGCTCGTTTCCAATAATGGTTAATTTCAAAATCGCGAAGCTCATATGCTCTTTTTAATTGATGTTTTAATTTTACATCATCCATAATTAAAGTTTTTTTTAAGAGTAACATCTATTAACTCTTTAAATTCTATTATACTTTTTAAGTTTTTACTATCATCTACATAATAAGCATTACAATATTTTTTGACATCTTTCCCATAGTTTTTAGCAAAAACTTCTAATTGACCTATTTTAATAATAACAGCACCTAAGGCTTCTGTAAGTTCTACTATTTCATCAAATTCATATGAAACTTGTTTTTTCTGAAGAAACAATAATTCATCAAATAAAGGCTGAAAATAAGTAATTTTTAAATCTGATAAATCTGAATCAATCGTAGTGTTATCTAAGCTATTTTTTATGTAATCAATATAATTTCTATAATCCAACCAAAAATCCGTTAATGTTCTAAAATATGGGAAATTAAAGAGGTTATAAGGTGGAATAGGGTATGTATTAATATATTTATTTCTTATTTTATGTATGTCTTTTAGAATAGATTGAATGTTTTTTTGTATTTCATATTTTAATTTAACTTTTTCACTCATTTGAGAAGTATAATTATCTCTTAAATGCGGTGTGCTTTTTAAATAAAAATCTAAATTTCTGTAAAAATCAAGAAACTTCTTTTCCCAATCTT
>JAHDHO010000089.1 GCA_020631275.1 Polaribacter sp.
TTGCATGATTTTGACATTACAAAAAAATCTGCATTTGTTTTTGGAGTAGAGGCAGAAGGTGTTTCTGATTATGTTATGGATACTGCTGATGGTTTTTTAAAAATACCCATGGTTGGTTTTACAGAAAGTTTAAATATATCTGTAGCCGCGGCAATTATTTTACAAGATGTTACTACCAAACTTAGAAATTCTAATTTGGATTGGAAGTTGAGTGAAGAAGAGAAACATAATATCTATTTTGATTGGGTAAAGAAAACCATTAAAAATGTAGATAAAATAGAAGAACATTATAACTTAAATGTTAAATAATGTACGTAAATGTTACTTCTTATATAAACGATAAAACAAATTGGAAAAAAGAATTAGAAATAATAAGAAAAATTCTTTTGAAACTTCCTTTAAATGAAGAAATAAAGTGGGGTATTCCGGCTTACATTTATAAAGGTAAAAACATTTTAGGGTTTGCTGCTTTTAAAAACTATAGCGGAATTTGGTTTCATAATGGTGTGTTTTTAAAAGATGAAAAAAAATTACTAATAAATGCTCAGGAAAACAAAACAAGAGCAATGCGACAAATGAGGTTTTACAATTTAGAGGAAATTCAACCAAAAATAATAGAAAATTATGTTTTAGAAGCAATAGCAAATTCAGAAGCTGGTAAAGAAATTAAGCCTAAAACAAATACAAAGCCTTTAATAGTGCCAGAAAAATTAACTTTGGCATTATCTGAAGATAAAGAATTAAAAGAAAAATTCAATAATTTTACTATAGCTAAGAGAAGAGAATTTTGCGAACATATTTCATCAGCAAAAAAAGAGGCAACTAAACAAAGTAGATTAGACAAAATTATTCCGTTAATTTTAACCGGAAAAGGTTTACACGAAAAATATAAAAAATAAGATTTAGTTAATTACAACCTTTTGTATAGTTGAAGTAGAATCACATCTTTTAACTAATAAGCTAACTTTTTCTAATTCATTTTTACCAGTAACATAGTATTCAGCACATGGTTTTTGTCTTGGTTTACCTTTACCAAAATCTACATCGCCATTTTCTAAAATTGTAGAAATTTTAAGTGTATCAATATCAAATTTTAGCATCGCATTTTTAGCTTCATCAGAAAAAAGACGCTTTTTAATTCTGATTGTTTTTAATGTTCTAGCATCCATACCATAATCGAAACTAGCATTTTTCTTTTGCCAGAAAAAATATACACCAATAGAACCTAAAGTTAATCCAACTAAATAATAAAAAATTCTTTTTGCTAACATGCTAAAATTTTTGAAATGCAAATTTAGTTTTTTTGTATGTATTTATTCAAATTGATGCACTTTATTTTAAGAGAATAAAATGTCATTAAAAAGATTACATTATTAAAAGGTTGATGTCTCTAAAAGGTAAATCAAACCAATCTGCAACTGTTTTGTTAGTTAAAATTCCGTGATAAAAATACATGCCATTTCTTAAGCTTTTATCAAACCTAGCTGTATTTTCAAAACCTCCTTCTTCTGCAATATTTAATAAATAAGGCGTAAAGATATTACTGATAGACACAGAAGCTGTTCTTGCATATCTTGCAGGAATATTTGGTACACAATAGTGTATAACGCCATGTCTTACAAATGTTGGTGTTTGATGCGTTGTAACATTAGAAGTTTCAAAACAACCACCTCTATCAATACTTACGTCTACAATCACGGAGCCTTCTTTCATTTTTTCTACCATATCTTCTGTGGCACAAATTGGTGATCTGCTTTTGCCTCGAATTGCACCAATTGCAACATCGCATCGCATTAAAGCTTTAGAAACAGATTTTGGTTGTAGCGTTGATGTATAAATAGGAGAATTTAAACAATCTTGTAACTTTCTTAATTTACTAATAGAGTTATCAAAAACTTTAACTCTAGCACCCAAACCAATTGCAGTTCTTGCAGCGTATTCTCCTACAGTTCCTGCACCAAAAATAACAACACTTGTTGGTGGTACACCACCAATATTACCAAATAACAAACCGTTACCTTTATTAACACCACTCATTAATTCACCAGCAATTAAAATTGAAGCTGTACCTGCAATTTCACTTAACGATTTTACAATAGGATAAGAATCATGCTCATCCTTTATATAATCGAAAGTAATAGCTGTAATTTTCTTTTTTGCTAAACATTCAAAATATTTTTTTGATTGTGTTTTTAACTGAAGTGAAGAAATTAAAATAGCTTGTGGATTGATGTATGCGATTTCATTTTCTGTTGGTGGTGCAACTTTTAAAATAATATTACATTTAAATGCTTCTTCTACGTTGTAAGAAATTTTAGCACCAGCATCAGAATATTCTTTGTCTGTAAAATTTGCGCCGTCGCCAGCACCGGTTTCAATAACAATTCTATGTCCGTTTGCTGTTAAAGCGCCAACAGCGTCTGGCGTTAAACAAACTCGTTTTTCGCTTAAATAGGCTTCTTTTGGCAAACCTATAAATAACTCTCCTTTTTGTCTTTTAACTTCTAATTTTTCTGGTTTCGGAATTAATTCTTCTTTACTAAAAGGAGAAAATGAACTCATAGTTTATGGTTTATAGTTGAATGTTACGCTGTCCGTTTTCTAACACCTTCAATTCAATTTTAACAGCATCTAAAGGTAGTAAATTTTCAATATTTTCTGGCCATTCCACCAAACACCAAGTATTTTGATAAAAATATTCTTCAATCCCCATATCCAAAGCTTCACTTTCATCTTCAATCCTATAAAAGTCAAAATGAAAAACTTTAGCTTCAGTAGTTGTTTGATATTCATTCACCAAAGAAAAAGTAGGTGAGGAGATATTATCTAAAACTCCTAGTTGTTTGCAAATTTCTTTGATTAAAGTCGTTTTACCCACACCCATTTCACCATAAAATAAAAGGGTTTTATTTTTCGTTGAAGTAATTACTTCTTTTGAAATTAAATCTAAATCCTCTAAAAAATATGTTTTATTCATAAGTTAAAAGTAATAAAAACAATTCTATTTTTTTGTAAAAGTATATTTTTTAAATAAAATTAATTGAAATTACAAATTACCCATTTATAGGTATGTATATCCGAAGTCAACTTTTAATATTTGTAATATTCAAAAAAACCTTAACTTTTAGATATGAAAATTGAGTTTTAGTTAACTTATTTTGTGTGAGAATATAGAATTAGCATAATATTTAATGATGTAATATGAAAATCTCATAAAATAAAAGTTTTCATTAAGTTGTTTTTTACTCAATTCATAATTCTTATTTAAAACAAAGGCTTTTTTGAAAATAGGGGGAAAACCCCTACTAATTATTTTAACAAAGTTTTAAACCTTTGTAACAAGAAAAAAACTAACCTAAAAACTTTAAGTATGAGAAAAAACATTTACTTATTTCTTTGTTGTCTATTTTGTATTTCGATAGCAACAGCGCAAGAGAGTACAGAAATACCAGAAAAAGAAGAAATCAAAAAAACACGAAAAAATGCATTAGCTGTTTCTGGAGGTATTCCAGGATATGGTTTTGAATATGCTAGAGTTTTAAACCAACACTTTTCCCTTAGAATAGGATACAATACTTTAAGTGTAGAAAATTACGAAATTCAAGATTTTGAAATTGATGGGCAAAACACAGATATTATTGCTAATGTAGATTATTCTGGTATAGATTTCTTTATTGAATATCTTCCTTTCAAAAAATCGTCATTTAAATTGGTTTTTGGAGCTGGATATATTACAGACTTACTGGTTACAGGAAACATCACTTTTGACGAAGAGCAACAAATTGGAGACATTACTTTAACTAAAGAAGATTTTGGAGATTTAACTTTAAACGCAGATTGGTCAGGAACCTTTGCACCTTATGTTGGCTTTGGATTTGGAAGAGCAGTTCCAAAAAGAAGATTAGGTTTGGCTTTAGAAATAGGAACATACTATGCAAACACACCAGATGTAACCTTAACTGCTACTCGTTTGTTAACACCTACAGAAGAAGAAAATAGAGATACAATTCAAGATGGATTTGAAAGTTTTAAATTCATTCCTAATATAAAACTAAGACTTGCTTACAGCTTTTAAAAATAACTTTTATGAAAAAAAATAATACATACAAAAAATGGCTCTCAGTAATTGCAATATGTACAATAACATTTATTGCAGTAATTTCTTGCGAGAATCCTTTAAAAGACTTTACAGTAGCAATTGATACTGCTGTATTTCAGAAAAATGCGACAATAACTATTTTTGACCCTACAAACCCTACAAATTTAGATGGTACTGGCAAAGTAGAAATAGAATTACTAGGAGATGATGCTGGTAAAATAGTTTCAGATGGAGGTTCTAAAACCAATTTTCCAGTAGTAGATGGAGTACTTCAATTGGCAGTAAATCCTGCAAATGCAGGTGAAAACATAAACTTTGTAGTAAAAGTAAGTGGTGATGATTATTTGACAACTACAATTCCTGTAAATATTAATGAAAATGACACTTTAGTTACTATAGCTGCAAATATGGTTAATATTAACGACACTGCAGATGGCATTAATTTAATGGAAGATGATAAATCTTTAAATAACGGAACATTAGAAGAAGACTTTGTTGTAGCAACTGATAATTCAGGAGATAATGAAGCTACAGAAGTTACTATTTCTAGTGGAACAGAATTTAAAGATGCTAATGGTAACTTAATAAAAGGAGCTGGAGATTTAAAAGTTAGAGTAGTAAACTTTGGAAGTCAAGATGATGAGAGTTTAAACTCTTTTCCTGGTGGTTTTTCTCCTGCAGCTATAGAGTTAGAAAATGGTGAAATTGATACAGAAGGATCATTTTCTACTGCTGGTTTCACTTCTATAGACATGTTTGTTGGTAATACAGAAGTTAAAGAATTTTCAGAACCAATAACTATAAAAATGGATGTTGATAGTGAAGTTGTAAATCCAAATACAGGTGAGAAAATCAAAAAAGGAGATATATTACCTGTTTGGTCTTATAGTAAAGACGATGGTAAATGGAAATATCATTGTGACACTACCGTAGAGGAAGAAGATGGTCAGTTATTTACAGTTTGTACAACAACGCATTTATCTTGGTATAATTTAGATTATTGGGTAAGAGGTTGTACTAGTAGAAGACGATTTGATGTTAATGTAGTTGCTCCAGGAGTTAGTTCTTCTTCAGGTTATAGACTAGTTACAGCATTAGTTTTTGCAGGAACTAACCAAAGTGTAAGTTATAAATCTAATAGAGTACAGAACTTTTTTAATGGTAGAAGTTTTGGGTATTACAGAACACCTAATGCAAATTTACAATTTGTTGTATATGATGGAACATCTAGATATAATAAAGGAAACGAAATTTACAGATCAAATACATTTAATGGATGTGACTCTAATCAAATTACTATAAATTTAGAAGAGTTTAGAAGTAGTTTACCACCTCAGCCAGTTAATGTTAATATTAATTTTTCTGGAAATTGTGATGGTAACATTATAAAGCCATCTTCATACATATATATGAAAACAGACTATACATATAGAGGTAGAACATACACTTATTGGCGTTATGCAGGCTATATTCGTAGTGGTAGAGTAACTATATATAACGTGTTATTAAACAGAGAGTATGAATTTAAAACATATTATAAAGGTGTAGAATATAAACACAATTATACATTTACATCTAACACTATTAATATTGAAAATTTTGATATTCCTGCAGAACTATGTAATAGTTTATAATTTTAAAAAATGTTTTTTTATTTTTTGTTCTAAAAATCTTTAATATTCATTTTTAGAGTTTGAATTTAATCTTAGGCGAATTATGTTTACATAATTCGCCTTTTTTATCTCTATTTTAACTGATAATTACTTAACGCGAGTTCGGTATAAAAAACATTGTTTATTATGTAATTACTATTTTTATTGTACAAAACGGATGTAATTTCGACTGAAATGGAGAAATCTTACTATAGATATGAGATTTCTCAACTACACTTTTACTTCTTAAGTTACTTTCAATTTAAATATATTTAAATTTTAGCAATGTTTGAAATTACAATCATCTAATTTTCAGACAAATAATATAAGTGTAATAGAAAAGATATATCTAACTCACGTTACTTAGGACTATATACAACACAAGGTATTATCATTTCTTCTAAAGAAACACCTCCATGTTGATAGGTGTTTTTGTAATACTTTACAAAATGGTTAAAGTTATTAGGGTAGGCAAAAAATAAATCTTCTTTAGCAAATATAAAAGGAGCATTCATAGCTACAGTGGGTAAAAAGATATCTTTAGGGTTTCTTACTGCATACACGTCTTTATCCTCGTAAGTAAGACTTCTACCAGTTTTGTACCTTAAGTTAGAACTTATATTTTTATCGCCAACAACTTTTGTTGGATGTTTACAATTTATTGTACCATGATCTGTAGTAATTATTAATTTTTGTCCTAAGGCTTGTGCTTTTTGTATAATTTCGAATAACGGAGAATTTTTAAACCAACTTAAGGTTAATGATCTGTAAGCTTTATCATCACCAGCCAATTCTTTAATAACTTCCATTTCTGTTTTAGAATGCGATAGAATATCAACAAAATTATAAACCACTGCAGTTAAGTCGTTTTGCTTTGTACCATTATAATTGTCGGCTAACTCTTTACCACTTTTTAAGGTAGAAATTTTATAATATTCATGCTTAATATTTAAACTCAAACGCTTAATTTGTGCTGATAAAAACTCATTTTCAAATAAATTCATTCCACCTTCATCTGTATCGTTTTTCCAAAATTCTGGATGCCTTTTCTCCATTTCTGAAGGCATTAAACCAGAAAAAATTGCATTTCTAGCGTATTGAGTAGCTGTAGGTAAAATAGAAAAGTAACTATATTCTTCGTCTTTTTTATAATGATTGTTAATTAAAGGCTCTAGAATTCTGTATTGATCGTAACGCAAATTATCAATTACAACCCAAAGTACGCTTTGTTCTTTTTTAAGTTCTGGCACTACATAATCTTTAAACAACGTGTGCGAAAAAGTTGGCTTATCATTTCCTGTTAAAAAATCTTCATAATTTTTTTTAATAAATTTAAAAAACTGTGAATTAGCTTCTTGTTTCTGGCTTTCTAAAATACCAAGCATTCCTGGGTCGCTTATATTTTCTAGCTCTAACTCCCAATGAATTAATTTTTTATACAATTCAATCCATTCCTCGTAAGAGTTTACCATGGCCAAATCCATAGATATTTTTCTAAACTCTTGTTGATAGTTAGATGTAGTTTTCTCGCTAATTAATCTAGAATGATCTAAGTTTTTCTTTAAACTTAATAATATCTGATTCGGATTTACGGGTTTAATTAAATAATCGGCAATTTTAGATCCAATGGCTTCTTCCATTATATATTCCTCTTCACTCTTGGTAATCATAACCACAGGTAAATTTGCCTTTTTTTGTTTAATTTCTGCAAGTGTTTCTAAACCTGTTAAACCTGGCATATTTTCATCTAAAAAAACAATATCAAAATTCTCTTCATCAACTAAATTGATAGCATCTGCGCCATTTGTGCAAGTAGAAACTTTATATTCTTTACGTTCTAAAAATAAAATATGTGGTTTTAATAATTCAATTTCATCATCTACCCATAGAATTTGTATGCTCATATATTTCTTTTTATTCTTTAACGATAAATTTAAGTAAATGTTACTTCTATAATGCATGTTAAATGATAAAATATTGCCAATTTTAAAATAAATAGACAAATTGTAATTTCAACTAAAAGAAATATAGTTTTTTTCGTAATTATCTCATCAGAAATATTGTATTTTGCATTAATTGATAGAAAATTTTAGTCCTTTTGAAGAAAAAAAAACCAAATAAACTTAAAATATTAAACGATCCTATTTACGGATTTATACAAATTCCTAATTCTTTAATTTTTGATATTATAGAACATCCTTATTTTCAAAGATTAAGAAGAATTACCCAAATGGGATTTTCTAACTTGGTGTATCCTGGTGCAAATCACACACGTTTTCATCATGCTGTGGGTTGCATGCATTTAATGCAAAAAGCAATTAGAGTTCTTCGTTTTAAACAAGTAGAAATTTCTAAGGATGAAGAAACGGCACTTTGTATTGCTATTTTATTGCATGATATTGGTCACGGAGCATTTTCTCATGCTTTAGAACACAGTATAGTAAGTGGCATTAGTCACGAAGAAATTTCTTTAAAATTCATGAAGAAATTAAACGAAGAGTTTAAAGGGAAATTATCTTTAGCAATTGAAATTTTTGAAGGTAAAAATTCACGTAAATTTTTATGCCAACTAATTTCTAGTCAGTTAGATATAGATCGATTAGATTATTTAAAAAGAGATAGTTTTTACACAGGAGTTACAGAAGGTAATATATCTTCAGACAGACTAATTGCCATGATGAATGTTAAGAATGATGAATTAGTTATAGAACATAAAGGTATTTATTCTGTAGAAAAATTTTTAATTGCCAGAAGATTAATGTATTGGCAAGTTTATTTACATAAAACAGGTTTAGTTGCCGAAAATATTTTGGTTAATATTTTAAAAAGAGCTAAAGAACTGGCAGAAAAAGGAGTAGAATTACATGCAAGCTCTTCTTTAAAATACTTTTTATACAACCCAATATCATCAGACAACTTTACTTTAGAAACCTTAGAGATGTTTTCTAAATTAGATGATTACGATGTATTATCTGCTATTAAAGAATGGGTAAACCATGATGATAAAGTTTTATCTCTCTTAGCTAAAATGATTGTAAATAGAAAGTTATTGCGAGTAGAAATTCAACAAGGAATTTTTAATGAATCGTACCTAAAAAAGAAAAAGGAAAAAGCTATTAAAAAATTAGGCATTACAGAAGATGAAGTTAATTATTTCGTGTTTCATCAAGAAATAAGTAATCAAGCATACAATCTTAAAACACCAATTTATATTTTAAATAAAAAAGGAAAACTAAAAGATATTGCGAAAGCATCAGATCAATTAAACCTACAAGCTTTAACATTACCGGTAGTAAAACATTTTATTTGTTATCCAAAATAAACATAGATTAGAGTAAACGGTATAATTTTTATATTTTTGCGTTTGATGAAATTTAAAGCACAACAAATAGCAGATATATTAGAAGGTGATGTCGTAGGTAATCCTGATGAAGAAGTTTCTAAATTATCTAAGATTGAAGAAGGTGAAAAAGGTTCTTTAACTTTTTTATCAAATCCTAAATATAATTCATTTATATATACTACTAATGCTTCTGTAGCTATAGTTAATAAAAGTTTTATACCAGAAAAAGAAATTACTACTACCTTAATAAAGGTGGATGATGCATACAAATCGTTTTCTAAATTATTAGAATTTTACAATGAAGTAAAAAATAATAAATTAGGGAGAGAACAACCTCACTTTATTTCAGAATCTTCTTCAATAGGAGAAAATGAATATATCGGAGCTTTTGCATACATTGGTGAAAATGTAAAAATTGGTAACAATGTTAAGATTTATCCGAATTCTTATATAGGAGACAATACAGTTATCGGAAATAATTCAACAATATTTGCAGGAGTTAAAATTTACTCTGATACAGTTATTGGTAATAATTGTAAAATTCATTCTGGAGCAATAATAGCTGCAGATGGTTTTGGTTTTGCTCCTGATGAAAAAGGAGAATATAATGCTATACCACAAATAGGTAACGTAATTATTGAAGATAATGTAGACATTGGTGCTGCTACAACAATAGATAGAGCAACGTTAGGTTCTACAATTATTAGAAAAGGAGTTAAATTAGACAATCAAATACAAGTTGCACACAACGTAGAAATTGGTAAAAACACAGTGATTGCCTCGCAAACAGGTATTGCAGGCTCAACCAAAATAGGTGAATCTTGTATGATTGGAGGACAAGTGGGTGTTGCTGGTCATATTAAAATTGGTAATAATGTAAAGGTGTTAGCACAAGCCGGGGTAACCAAAAGTTTAAAAGACAATGCATTTGTAAATGGAACACCAGCATTTAAATTTAATGATTATAATAAAAGTTATGTTCATTTTAAAAATTTACCAAAAATAGTAGCAAACATCAATCAATTAGAAGAAGAATTGAAGACTCAAACAAAAAAATAATGAGTAAGAAACAAAAAACAATACAAAAAGAAATTAGTTTATCTGGTGTAGGTTTACACACAGGTAATACGGTTACAATGACAATGAAACCTGCACCAACTAATCATGGTTTTGCTTTTAAGAGAGTAGATTTAGAGGGTGAGCCTATTATTGCGGCAAAAGCAGAATATGTTATAAACACGCAAAGAGGTACTAATTTAGAAAAAAATGGTGTTCAAATTCAAACATCAGAACACGTTTTAGCTGCAGCAGTTGGTTTAGATATTGATAACTTATTAATAGAAATAGATGCTTCTGAGCCTCCTATTATGGATGGTTCTTCAAAATTCTTTATAGAAGCTTTAGAAAAAGCTGGTATACAAGAACAAGATGCAGACATAGAAGAGTATGTTGTTAAAGAGATCATTTCTTACAAAGATGAAGCTACTGGAAGTGAAATTATTTTAATGCCTTCGGATGAGTACCAAGTAACTACAATGGTAGATTTTGGAACTAAAATTTTAGGAACTCAAAATGCTACTTTAGATAAAATTGCAGACTTTAAAGAAGAAATTGCAGATGCAAGAACCTTTAGTTTCTTACACGAAATTGAAATGTTACTTGAAAATGATTTAATTAAAGGTGGCGATCTTAATAATGCTATTGTATATGTTGATAAAGAATTATCAGAAAGTACAATGCAAAAATTAAAAAAGGCATTTAATAAAGAAGACATTGCTGTTAAATCTAACGGAATTTTAGATAATTTAACGCTTCACTGGGCAAATGAAGCCGCTAGACATAAATTATTAGATGTTATTGGAGATTTAGCTTTAGTTGGTACAAGAATTAAAGGTAAAGTTATAGCAAATAAGCCTGGTCATTTAATCAATACTTTGTTTGCCAAAAAATTAGCTAAAATTATTAAAGCAGAAAAAAGAAACAATGTTCCTTCTTTTGATTTAAACTTACCACCGTTATTAGATATTCATCAAATAATGGATGTTTTACCTCATAGACCACCATTTTTATTAATT
>JAHDHO010000090.1 GCA_020631275.1 Polaribacter sp.
TATTAAAAGAAGAATTAAGTTACTATTATTTTTTATGTGTCGTATTTTCATAAGGCGTATTTTATGTGGGTATTTATTGTTGTCGAAATAGTACGTTAAACAAAAAAAATTAAACTTTACTTGGTCTATAACCTTTTTGTAGTAATTTTGTATCGTTTATTATAAAAAAATTCTAAACAATCTTTTAACATAAATTTCACTTTAAAGGTAACAATATTTGTGCCAAACTTTTAATTATGAGTAAACATTTAACAAAAAGGGAAGACGATTATTCTAAATGGTATAATGAGTTAGTTGTGAAAGCAGACTTAGCTGAAAACTCTGCTGTGAGAGGATGCATGGTTATAAAACCGTATGGTTTCGCAATCTGGGAAAAAATGCAAGCAGAATTAGATCGTATGTTTAAAGAAACTGGTCATGAAAATGCTTATTTTCCTTTATTTGTTCCTAAAAGTTTATTTGAAGCAGAAGAAAAAAATGCAGAAGGTTTTGCTAAAGAATGTGCAGTTGTAACACATTATAGATTACAAAATGATCCAGATAAACCAGGAAAATTAAGAGTAGACCCAGAAGCTAAATTGGAAGAAGAATTAGTGGTTAGACCTACTTCGGAAGCTATTATTTGGAACACATATAAAGGATGGATACAATCTTATAGAGATTTACCTTTACTTATAAATCAGTGGGCAAATGTTGTTCGCTGGGAAATGAGAACTCGATTATTTTTAAGAACTGCAGAATTCTTATGGCAAGAAGGTCATACGGCACACGCAACAAAAGCAGAAGCAATTAGTGAAGCGAAACAAATGCAAGAAGTTTATGCAACTTTTGCAGAACAATTTATGGCTATGCCAGTAATTAAAGGTTCTAAATCTGATAGCGAACGTTTTGCAGGAGCAGAAGACACACTAACTATAGAAGCTTTAATGCAAGACGGTAAAGCATTACAAGCAGGAACAAGCCATTTCTTAGGACAAAACTTTGCCAAAGCATTTGATGTTAAATTTACTTCAAAAGAAGGAAAACAAGAACATGTATGGGCAACATCTTGGGGAGTATCTACTCGACTAATTGGAGGTTTAATAATGACGCATTCAGATGATAATGGTTTAGTATTACCACCAAAATTAGCGCCAATACAAGTTGTTATTGTACCAATATATAAAGGAGAAGAGCAATTAGAAGCAATATCAGAAAAAGTAAATGTTTTTGTAAAAGAATTAAGAGCCAAAGGAATTTCTGTAAAATTTGATAATAGAGATACTTTTAGACCTGGCGCTAAATTTGCAGAATACGAATTAAAAGGTGTACCAGTAAGAATTGCAATTGGTAAAAGAGATTTAGAAAACGGAACAGTAGAAGTTGCTAGAAGAGACACTTTAGAGAAACAAACAATTAATCAAGCTGATGTTTCTGATTTTGTTAGTAATCTTTTAGTAGAAATTCAAGAAAACTTATATACTAAAGCTGTAGATTTTAGAACCGAGCACACAACGTCTGTAGATACTTTTGAAAAATTTAAAGAAGTAATTAAAACTAAAGGAGGTTTTGTATCGGCTCATTGGGATGGTACAGAAGAAACAGAAGATAAAATTAAAGAAATTACAAAAGCAACTATTAGATGTATACCTAATGATGCAAAAGAAGAAAATGGTGTATGTGTTTTTAGTGGAAAACCCTCTTCTAAAAGGGTACTTTTTGCAAAAGCATATTAATTTTAAAAAAAAATGCATTTTTTTTTAAAAAATAGTTGCACAAGTAAAAAAAGGTTGTATATTTGCACCCGCAATTGAGACATATATAAACATATTGATTGATTGTTATGGTCCGTTCGTCTAGGGGTTAGGACGCATGGTTTTCATCCATGTAACACGGGTTCGATTCCCGTACGGACTACAAAGTTTTAATAAAAAAAACGAATTAAGAAATTATGGCAAATCATAAGTCAGCATTAAAGAGAATTAGAAGTAACGAATCTAAGAGATTACGCAACAAATACCAGCACAAGACAACTAGAAATGCTGTTAGAGATTTACGTACATCAGAAGACAAGAAAGAAGCAGAAGGAAAATTAAATGCTGTTATTTCTATGTTAGACAAGTTAGCTAAAAAAAACATTATTCACAAGAATAAAGCTGCTAATTTAAAATCTAAATTAACTAAGCACGTAGCTGCATTGTAAGATTTTAATTCTTAAGAAATTTAAAAAAAACTCTGAATATTTATTCAGAGTTTTTTTTATACTTTACTTTTTCATAAATTAATACATTCCAAATAATATATCTAAGAGGGATTATAAATATTAATTAGGGGTTTCTTCTATATGCCATAATACGAACTCTTAACTACTCTTAAAAAAGAAGTGTAATTGTCTGTAAAGAAATTTATCCAATTAAAATTACATTAACATATGCCGATTTTATCAACTAATAATAATACACTACAATATATAAATAGAAAATTCAACTATTAAATATGTTTAGAAAATATTGATATAGTTTTACCAATCATATTTTTTGTGAGCATCTAGCCTAATAAAAATAAAAAGTAAAATTGTAAACCCCCAAAGTGAAGAACCTCCATAACTAAAAAAAGGCAAAGGAATACCTACAGTGGGCAACAAACCTATAACCATACCTACATTAACAATTACATGAAAAAAGAGTATAGAAGCCAAACTATAACCGTAAATTCTACCAAATTTATTTGTATGTGTTTCGGATAAATATATTATTCTATACATCATCAGCATAAAAAGAATAATAACTAAAGAACCACCTAAAAAACCCCATTCTTCTCCTATTACACTAAAAATATAATCTGTATGTTGTTCTGGAACAAAATCACCTTGTGTTAAATCTCCTTTTAAAAACCCTTTACCACTAATACCTCCAGAACTTATAGTTAATTCAGATTGATAAGAGTTATAACCAATACCTTGATTATCTTGTTTTAATCCTAATAAAATTTCGAATCTATCTCTATGATGCTGTTTAAATACATTGTTATAAGAGAAACCCGTACCAAGTACAAATACAGTAACTATTAAATAAACTCCAATTATTTTATACCAATTAAAACGCAAGAACCGTTTACCTCCTTTATACACAATATAAGCAGTAAAAACAGTTATGAGCCCTAATAACGTCGATAAAACTATTGTGGTACCAAATAATATTGTTAGTAAAAACAACACTACAATGGCTAAACCGATAATAATATAGTACAAGGTTAAACCTTCTCTATGCAATACAAAGAAGAATGACAGGTAAATTAATGCAGAACCTGCATCTGGTTGTAAAATAATTAGAAAAGCTGGTAAGAAAATGATGAAAAAAGCTTTTACCTGGTTTTTAACCAACTTAAAATTGTATTGTCTATCACTTAATAATTTTGCTACAGCTAAAGCTGTAAAGGCTTTTACAAATTCTGAAGGTTGCAAACCAAGAACCCCAAAGTTATACCAAGAAGTAGCACCGTTAATTGTCTTACCAAAAAGAAACAAACCGACTAATGACAACAGCGAAATAATGTATAAAATACTAGAAAATTTCTCGTAAAATTTAGAATTAAAAAAAAGTATCAATACTATTAACGGAATTGTTAAGCAAATAAATATTAACTGTTTGCCGTATTTTGTAGAAAAACTAAGAATTTCTAAATCTTCTTCAGATTTAGATGCAGAATAAATATTTAGCCAACCAAAACCAACTAAAACAACGAATAGGATTACTAATAACCAATCTACACCTACAAAAATATTATTTCGTTCCTGACGCAATTTCTTCTTCTTTTTTAGGTATTAATTTATCGTATTCAGATTTTAAACTGATGTTTAACATATTTGTTTCTCTATACTTAGTTGCTTCTGATATTTTTCCGTTTAGGTATTTCTCTATCATCAAACTAGTAATAGGAGCCGCAATTCTAGAACCATAACCACCATTTTCTACAAAAATAGCTATTGCTATTTTAGGGTTATCTTTTGGCGCAAATGCTACCAAAATAGAATGATCTTCTAACTTAATTCTTTTGCCGTCTACAACTGCGTAATTTTCAGAAGTTCCTGTTTTTCCACAAATATCAATTCCTTTTACTTTTACTCCACTTCCTGTTCCTGTTTTAAAAACTTCATGCATTGCTTCAATAACAGGATCAAAATGTTCTTGTTTTATAGAAGTAACTTTCTTTTCTGTAAAATTAGGGTTGTCTATTGGTTTACCATTAACTTTTTTTAAAATATGTGGAGTATAGAAGTACCCTTTATTTGCAATTGCCGCTGTAAAATTAGCTAACTGAATTGGCGTTGTTTGAACCTCTCCTTGACCAATTGCATTCGATATATTTGTTGATGCATTCCAAGAATAACGATACGCATCATCGTAATATTTACCTATCGGTATAAAACCAGGACTTCCTTGTGGTAAATCGTATCCTAAATAATTACCCAAACCAAAACTTTTTACATGATTTGCCCAACTATCCAATCCTTTAGAGGGTTTATTGTCTTTTTCTACAATCCTTTTATAGGTGTTAGAAAAGTAACTGTTACAAGATTTAGCTATTGCCGTTTTTAGACTAATTGGTCTGTTATAAATATTACAATGACATCCCATAAACTCACCTTTTCTGCTACCATATCTGTAACCGTGAAAACATTTAAAAGTTGTATTTACATCAATAACTCCCTCTTGTAAACCAATCAAAGCATTCATCATTTTAAATGGTGATCCTGGAGGGTATGAGGCCTTCAAACCTCTATCATAAGTTGGCTTTTCTAAATTATCTGGATCCATTAAAACAACAGAGTTAGAAGATCGTTTTCTACCAACCATCATATTAGGATCATAAGAAGGTGCAGTAACTAATGCTAAAATCTCTCCTGTAGCTGGTTCAATTGCAACAATACCTCCTCTTTTATTTTGCATTAACTTCTCGCCAAATTGTTGAAGATCTAAATCTAAAGTTAAGGTTAAATCTTTTCCATTTTCGGGTAAAGTATCATAAGCTCCGTTTTTGAAAGAGCCAACAATATTATTCAATTTATTTTTTCTAAAATATTTTTTCCCTTTTGTTCCTCTTAAAAAAAGTTCATACTGTTTTTCTATTCCTGCTTTACCTATTAATTCTCCTTGTTCGTAATATGTACTACTTTTTGCAAGCTGATTGTTAACTTCACTAATATAACCGACCACATTTGCGGCAGATTTAAAAGGGTAATCTCTAATTATTCTCTTTTGGATAAAAAACCCCTTATACTTATGTAGTTTTTCTTGAAGAAAAGCAAAGTCTTCTTTTGCTAATTGTTTTAAAAACACCGAAGGTTTGTAAGATGCAAATTTTACAGATCTATTAAATCTTTTATAAAAATCTTCTTTCGTTATTTTTAATAATTTACAGAATTCTAATGTGTCTAATGGGGTAACTTTATTTGGTTGTACCATTACATCATAAGAAAGCTGATTTGCAATTAATAACTTACCATTTCTATCATAAACATACCCTCTTTCGGGATAATCAAACTTTTTTTCTACCGCAGAGTTATGTATAGGATCATAACTTTCTCCTCTGACGATTTGTAGTTGAAATAATCGTCCAATAAAAACCAAACCCACAAGTGTGATTAAAGTGTATAGTAATAAACTTTTTTGCATTATTGCTTTTTAGAAAAAATAAACGTTACTAAAAAATATAGAATTAACGTAAAAATACTAGAGTAAATTGTGTTAGTTAAAACATTAGAGAAATTTTGAAAACTAAAGTTAGCAAAAGAAAATAAAATAAAATGATGAATTACTGTTAAAGTTACAACATAATTAAATCGTTTACCAAATGGCTCTAAATTAAGTCTAAAAAAAGGGAAGTCTACCTCAAATTTATTAAAATATACTCTCACGAAAAACAATCGAATATATGCTATAAACAACGTAGAAAAAGCATGTATACCGCCAGAATCTGAAAAGAAGTCGATAATTAATCCTAATAAAAAGGCTAAAAACAGAAAAACAAATCTATTTTTATTTAATGGATATAGAAATATAAACATTATATACATGTAGGGGTTTACATAACCTAAAAACAAGATATTATTTAAAATAAAAACTTGTATCAAAATCATAAAGACAAATAGAAGTCCGAAAAAAATTGTCTTATTCATTTACTAGATTTTCTAAATTCTTTATTTCTTCTTTATGTAAATTCTTAACAATATAAACTTTACCTAAATTACTCATATCATTAAATAACTTTACGTTTATAATGTTTTCTACTGCATTGTTTTTATTGACACTACTAACGGTTCCTATTAAAATTCCTTCTGGAAAAATTGTAGATTTACCACCTGTTTCGATAGTGTCGCCAACTCTAACAGTTGCTTGCCTTGGTATATCAATTAACTGCACAATGTTATAATCTAATCCATTCCATTTTAAAGAACCAAAATATTGACTATTTTTTAACCTTGCATTTAAATTAGAGTTTTTATTTAGGATTGATTGAACTCGAGCGTATCTTTTAGAAGTATTGTCTGTAATACCAATAATTCCTAGACTATTAATTACAGCCATTTCTTTTTGAACGCCATCTTTTTCTCCTTTATCAATAGTTAAAAAATTAAATTCTTTAGCGTAATTATTATTGATGATTCTTGCGTTTGAAAACGTAAATTTCTGAAAATACTTTAGGGTATCTATAACTGTAGAATCTATATTTAGAATAGAAATATCTTTTTGCTGTAGTAAATTTCTTAAGCGTGTATTTTCTTCTAAAAGTATATTATTTGTATGCTTTAAACTAAAATATTCAGAAATATTAGAAACTTTATTATACATACCTCCTGTTAAAGAGTTTGCAGAGTTTACATACTTACTTCTATGAAAGTTTAAGTTATTAAAAATAAGTGCTAAAGCAATTAATTGCAGCAACATAAAGAATAAAAAATATTTAAATTTTTGTAAAAAGTAAATAAGTTGCTGCATACTATACCGCTAAAGTTTTATTTCATTAATACATTTTTGTATTTATCTAATTCTTTTAATGCAATACCAGTACCTCTTACCACAGCTCTTAAAGGATCTTCTGCTACGTAAACCGGTAAATCTGTTTTTCTAGAAAGCCTTTTATCCAAACCTCTTAACATAGAACCTCCTCCTGCTAAATAAATACCAGTATTATAAATATCTGCTGCCAATTCTGGCGGAGTTTTAGATAGAGTTTCCATTACAGCATCTTCTATTCTTAAAATAGATTTATCTAATGCCTTAGCTATTTCTCTGTAAGAAACTTGCACTTGTTTTGGCTTACCACTTAATAGATCTCTACCTTGAACTAACATGTCTTCTGGCGGAGTTTCTAAATCTTCTGTAGCAGCACCAATTGTTATTTTTATTTTTTCTGCAGTAGTTTCTCCTACATGCAAATTGTGTTGTGTACGCATATAATACATTATATCGTTTGTAAACAAATCTCCTGCAACTTTTACAGATTGATCACAAACAATACCAGCTAAAGCAATAACAGCAATTTCTGTTGTACCACCACCTATATCAATAATCATGTTTCCTTTTGGCTCCATAATATCTATACCAACACCAATTGCAGCGGCCATTGGCTCGTAAATTAAATAGATTTCTTTAGCATTCATGTGTTTAGCAGAATCTCTAACAGCACGTTTTTCTACTTCTGTAATTCCAGAAGGAATACAGATTACCATTCTAAGCGCTGGTGGAAATAACTTCTTTTTGATTGACGGAATTTGCTTTACAAACTCTTTTATCATTTCTTCTGAAGCCTGAAAATCTGCGATTACACCGTCTTTTAACGGACGAATTGTTTTGATATTTTCATGGGTTTTTCCTTGCATTAAATTGGCTTCTTTACCAATTGCAATTATTTTACCGGAAATTCTATTTCTAGCAACAATAGAAGGACTGTCTATAACTACTTTTCCGTTGTGAATTATCAACGTATTTGCGGTTCCTAGATCAATCGCAATATCCTCCGTCATAAAATCAAAAAAACCCATAAAATATCTTTAATGTATTATTTTAAGTAAGTATTACAAAGCTACTAAAAATATGCTTGTAAAACTTATAATTTATTAATGTTTAAAGTGTCTTGTTCCTGTCATAACCATCGATAAATTATTATCATTACAATAATCTATACTAAGTTGATCTTTAATAGAACCACCTGGCTGAATAACACTTTTAATACCTGCTTTATCTGCAATTTCTACACAATCTGGAAAAGGAAAAAATGCATCACTAGCCATCACAGATCCTTCTAAATCAAATTTAAAAGAAGTTGCTTTTTCAATGGCTTGGTTTAAAGCATCTACTCTACTTGTTTGCCCTGTCCCTCCTGCTAATAATTGCTTATTCTTTACAAGAATAATTGTGTTCGATTTTGTGTTTTTACATAACTTCGACGCAAATAATAAATCATCTAACTCAGATTGCGTTGGTTTATTGTTTGTAACGTACTTTAAATCTTCTAATTTATCTGTAATGCTATCTTTATCTTGCACTAAATTACCATTTAAACAAGTTCTAATAGTAGTTGTTGGCAATGCAACCTCTTTTTGCACAAGAATTATTCTATTCTTTTTACCTTTTAAAATAGCTAAAGCTTCTTCTGAATAACTTGGTGCAATTACAACTTCACAAAATAATTTATGAATCTCTTCTGCAGTTGCAGCATCTATTTCTGTATTGGCAATTAAAATTCCACCAAAAGCAGAAACAGGATCACCTGCTAACGCATCTACATAGGCTTGTTTTATAGTTTCTCTTTGTGCAAAACCACAAGCATTATTATGCTTTAAAATTGCAAATGTTGGCGCCTCTCCTTTAAATTCTTCTATTAAATTTACAGCAGCATCAACGTCTAACAAGTTATTATAACTTAATTCTTTACCGTGTAATTTATCGAAGATAGCTTCTAAATCACCAAAAAAGTATCCTTTTTGATGTGGATTTTCTCCGTAACGTAAAACCTTAGCATTTGTTTCGCTAACTTTTAAGGCTGGAGTTTCATCTGCATTAAAGTAATTAAAAATTGCTGTATCGTAATGAGAAGAGATATTAAACGATTTTGCTGCAAAATTCTTTCTTTGTTCAAGAGTAGTTTTCCCGTTTCCTTCATCTAAAATAGATAAAAAAGCATCGTATTGATCCATAGAAGAAACTGTAAAAGTATCTTTAAAGTTTTTTGCTGATGCTCTAATTAAAGAAATACCACCAATATCTATTTTTTCTACAATATCTTGCTCTGGCGCACCAGATGCAACTGTTTTTTCGAAAGGATATAAATCTACAATTACTAAATCTATTTGCGGAATGTTATACTCTTTAAGTTCTGCAACATCACCTTCGTGATCTTGTCTATTTAAAATACCGCCAAAAACTTTTGGGTGTAATGTTTTTACTCTTCCTCCTAAAATTGAAGGATAAGAAGTTACATCTTCTACAGGAACTACATTTATTCCTAAATCTTTAATAAATTTTTCTGTTCCTCCTGTAGAGTAAATGGTTACATTAAGTTCATTTAATTTTCTAACAATTGGCTCTAAACCATCTTTGTGAAATACTGAAATTAATGCGGATTTAATTGTTTTTGAAGTGCTCATCTAATGTTGTGTTGTTAAGCACGCAAATTTAGTAAAACCAAGTATGAAAGACAATAAAAAGATAGTAACAAAAACCAGAAGTAATTAACAACTAGTTTACTTGCACTTTCGATTTAAAACTCTCTACAAGTGCTGTATAATCTCTTGGCACTCTTCTATCTTGATTTTTTTTTGTTGAATATAAAATTTTTAGTAAAAAATTAGGGGTAATTTTTTTCATTTTAGGGTATATTAGTAAGTTTTTAGGGCTTTATTACTCTGCAGTTTCTAAAAAATTATGAAACCATTGCACAAACATATGAGTCCATGATTGTTTTTTCTCTACAAAAGTGTTTGTAATGTCGCTATTTGCAACAGAGGTAAGGTGTTCTTTTCTCATCAGTTAGGGATTTAATGATTATAGAAATACTATAAATAATAAAATGTTGTTAACAAATATAAAAAAAATAATTAAAGTAACAACTATCCTATAAAATAGTTGCTACTTTACTACATACAAACTCTAAAAGCTCTTCGTCTTTTTCTGTAAATGTATTTGCTGTATGAGAATCTATATCTATTTGACCTATGTTTTCTCCGTTTACAAAAATTGGTATTACAATTTCCGACTTCACCTTCCAACCACAAGAAATATAGTTATCTTGTTCAGAAACATCTTGAACTACAAAATTCTCATTACTTACAGCTACTTGCCCACAAATACCTTTTCCAAAAGGAATAATTGTATGCTCTGTTTCTTCACCTGTATATTGTGCTAATTTTAATTCGTTTTTATCTCCATTTTTAAAATAAAAACCTACCCAATCGTAGTAAGAAATTTCTTGCTCCAATAAATCGCAAATAGCTTGTAATTTAACAGCTACATTTTCTTCTAAAGCAATAATGCTTTCTACTTTATTTTTTAATATATTAGTTTCCATTTTTGTATCTTCGTTTAAACATAATTGTAAATTGCAAAATTAAATCATTTTATATTGTGAAAAAACATAAAAATGTAGTCTTTTTTTTAATTAAGTTTTTTGCAACATACTTTATTTTGTTCGCAATTTACTCGTCTTACTTACAACAATCACAAACAAAAGTAGGGCAATTTAAAACCGCTTCTATAACAACTATTGTTGCAGATCAAACGGTAGATTTATTAGATTTTTTTGGTTATGATTCTGGCGCTTATCAGCATAAAGAAGAACTTTCTGTAAAATTATTAATTCATGGTAAATATACCGCAAGAGTTATAGAAGGTTGCAACTCTATAAATATTATAATTTTATTTATTGCTTTTATCGTGGCTTTTGCGGGCTCTTTAAAAGCCACCATAATTTATTCTATTTTAGGTAGTTTATTTATTTACGTAATAAACATTGCCAGAATAGCTTTTCTTGCTGTAATGATTTATAAATATCCAGAAAAGCAAGAGTTTCTACACAACTTGGTTTTTCCGGCATTAATTTATGGTACAGTATTTTTACTTTGGGTAATTTGGGTTAATAAATTTAGCAACTATAAACGATGAATAGGTACATAAAAATAATATT
>JAHDHO010000091.1 GCA_020631275.1 Polaribacter sp.
GTTAATAGAGTTTCTAAACTTTTAAATAGAAAAGAAGAAGATATTTTATGCGAAATGACACGTATGGGTGGTGGTTTTGGTAGACGTTTGTATGGTGATTTTGCTTTAGAAGCAGCAGAAATTTCTAGTTTAGCAAAAAAACCGGTAAAAGTAGTTTTTTCTAGAGAAGATGATATGACTGCGGGTACTTATAGACCAGCAATTAAATATAGAATTAAAGCGGCTTTAAAAGATGGTAAAATAACGGGTTATCATTTAAAAGAAGCGGCAGTTAATGGAAACATGTATGGTTTAATTCCAAACTTTTTTCCTGCAGGTTGTATACCAAATTATAAAGTAGAAAGTGGTAATCATAAAAGTAATATTACAACTGGTGCTTGGAGAGCACCTTACACTAATTTCTTAGCTTTTGCAGAACAAAGTTTTTTTGATGAATTGGCATCAGAATTAAATATAGATCCAATTCAGTTACGATTAGATTTATTACAAAATGTAAAAAATACTACAGATAAACGTATCGAATATTCTGGTGAAAGAATGGAAGCAACCATTAAGCTTGTAAGAAGTAAATCGAATTGGGGAAACGTTAAAAATGGCGTTTATCAAGGTTTTTCTGCGTATTACAGCCACAATACTCATGTTGCAGAAGTTGCAGATATAGAACTGGTAGGTGGTTATCCGGTAGTAAAAAAGGTTACCGTTGCTGTAGATTGTGGTATCGTTGTGAATCCTACAGGTGCTAGAAATCAAGTTGAAGGCGGTGTATTAGATGGAATAGGACATGCAATGTATGCTGGTTTTTCATTTAAACAAGGCGTTCCTCAATCTAAAAACTTCGATTCTTACAGATTGATAAGAATGAATGAAACCCCAAAAGTAGATGTTTACTTTGTTGATAGTAATAAGTCTCCTACAGGTTTAGGAGAACCAGGTTTACCGCCAGCAGGTGGCGCTGTTGCTAATGCCATTAATACAGCTTTAAGTAAAAGGTTATATTCACAACCGTTTATTAATGAATTTGAAAAGAGTAAAATTCTTAGTTAATTAAAATAAAAAAACCTCAAGATTTAATTCTTGAGGTTTTTTAATAATTAATTCAAATTCAAATATATTATGCTGTCATAGCTAACTTGTTTTTCTTTTTATAATCTCTAGGAGAACAGTTATATTTTTCTCTAAATCTTTTAGAGAAGTAACTTCTACTAGAAAATCCTAAACTGTACACAATTTCAGAAATACTCAAATCAGTATTTATAATTAATTCTTCAGACTTTTTTAAACGTACTGATCTAATGTACTCACATACAGTTAAACCGTGCATTAATTTAAAACCCTCTTGTATTTTAGCAGCAGTTAAACCAATTTTTCTTGTTAAAACATTTATTTTATGGTCTAAATCGGGGTAGTTATTTACATAATCTGTTAATTCTTTAATTAGTTCCATTTCGTTTTGAGTTAAAGAACCGTTAGAATTAGCAATACTATTAATATCTTTTTTGTGTTGTTCGATTTCTAAACCTAAGATTAGGTTTACAATACCTTTTGTTAATAAAGCTCTTACAACACCCTTGTTTTCGATAGATTTTAATTGCTTTATGTGTTCTGCTATTTTTAAATTATAAGAACCTAAGTAAATATAATCTTTTGTTTTACCAGAAATAAAAGCATCCTTTAAAAGACTATTAATATCTGTTTGTTGACTTTGATTGTCTTCCGTATTAACAGAAATTATAGTAGAACTTGTTTCTACACCCTTATATAGTAAAATAGTATTGTTTTCTGATACAATATTAGAAACGATACTTGTTTGAAAAGTTTCTACAGTATTATTTGTTGCGTTGTTTTCAAAAGAATGAGAAATTTTACCTTTAGAGCAGTATACAAAGTTAATATGTTTACCTGCTTTAGCATTTACAGCTATTTTTAGGTCTTCTTTAGGTGTAATATTAAATTCTAATAAACTAATACCACCATCTAAGTTAATAGACCTAATAGTTCCTTTACCTATATTATTATTAATTTTAAGAAATTGCTCATTAGAAGTCACTTTTAAAGTTCCCCCAATTTTCTTTTGCAATTTGTTAAAGAATAAATTTAAGCCTCTTAATTTTGAATTTACAGTTATCATAATTGGTTGAGTTTTTTTGATTGTTACTAATTGTTTTTGATCTTAAAATTAAATAAGGAAATTTCATTTCTTTACTTAATAATTACACTGCAAAGTAACAACCGAACTCAAGTTTTTCCGTTACACGATTTTTTTTTTTTGTTATATGATTTCTATTTTTTACATTCAATTAATTGAAAATCAGTTGATTGAATTATGTTTTACTGAAATTATGTAACAAGAAACCGTAATTATATAATTATTTCTGACATGTTTTTATGTATGATGTTTTATAAGAGAATTTAATCTTGAAGAGTTAGTATCAATTGAAAATAACAGATCAAATTCTATTATGGTAATTTAGATTTACCAAATAATTTATAGAGTAGAAGGAGTAAATAATAAGAAAGAAAATTATTTCTAAAAAAAATAGTTTAAATTTTGAAGGGACAAGTTTTAGATTGCAAAAAAAACTTTAAAGTAATTTTACTTTAAAGTTCTTAATATAAATTTTATGTGTTTTTGATTTTGTACCAAATTACACCTAAAATAAAAGATGCTAACAGTAATAAATGAATTAACGGACTTTCTATTGCAAATACAAAATAGCTTACAGCCCATGCTATAATTATTAAAATAAATGTGATGTATAGAAAGTTTTTCATTTACTCTTCATTTAAAAGATTTTCTATGTTTTCTTTTTTCTCCTCTAAGAAATATTCAGATTCATTTGCGAGTACATTCATAGCCTCGTTATTGGTTATCTTAGCAAAGTCATTCATTACAGAGACTTGTTCATCTAAAATTTTATTTAAGGTTTTTAAATATTCTTTTTCACTAAATTCCTCTTCATTAATTTTAAAAGGTTTTTTTTCTAAAAATAAAATATCATTTGTATTAGGTATTAATATCATTTCTTTTTTAGAAATTTCTTTAATAGAGATCAAACGCTCTTTAACGCCTGTATTTATAGATTCTAAAATTTTTTTAGTCTCTTGATTTATAGAGTCTTTACCTTTTATGTAATCATTGTAATTAATTATATAAATATAATTTTTAGTGGCTTCTACCAATAATTTCGCATCAATTTGACTGCTTAATATTTTTTCTTCTTTGTCTTTACTAGATGTTTTTTTATCACATGAATACATTAAAAATAGAAATGCAGTAAAAAGAAGACTGGCAAATATTTTTTCTGTACGTTTCATTTTCTCTCACTTAGTTATTGGAATACAAAGGTCTAAAAAAGAGTATGATTTATTGTTACAGAATTAATAAGAGATTTTATACAATTTCCATAAATTGTAGATATAGCTTGAAGAAATTGAGGATAATTCTAATTAAAAGGTAAATAAACTTCGAAAATTGAACCAATATTTGGTTTACCAATAGCAAAAATAAATCCTTGATGATTATCTACAATTTTTTTACAAATAGATAAGCCAATTCCTGTACCAGAATATTCGTTTTTGTTGTGAAGTCTGCTAAAAAGAACAAATATTTTTTCGGCATACTCTTCATCAAAACCGATACCATTGTCTTCAAAAGTGATTTTATGATAAAAATTAAACTTCTTTTTCTTTATTTTTTTAACATTTTTTGCATCAACTTTTTCGTAAGATATTCTAATATTCGGTGCAACTTCTTTTTTGCTATATTTTAAAGAGTTACCAATTAAATTTATAAATAATTGCTGCAATTGAAAAGGTATTACTGTTAACGTTGGTATGGTGTCTGATGTAATAATAGCATTCTTTTCTAAAATAGTTTCTGCCAATTCTTGTTTTGCATTTTCTAAAATGATATTCATATTAGTTTCTTCAAGAATTTCTTCGGATTTATTGGTTCTAGAAAATTGTAATAAATCGTCTATTAATAAACGCATTCTTGTAGAGGAAGTCTTAATTCTTTCTAAATATAAATTCCCTCTTTCAGATAAATTTTCTGATTCTTTATCTTCTAATCTAGAAATAAATGTTTGTATTTTACGCAAAGGTTCTTGTAAATCATGGCTTGCAACATGGTTAAAAGAAGATAATTCTTTATTGTTTCTTTCTAACTCTAAATTTCTTTCTTCCAGCAATCTATAATTCTCTATTTCATCTGTAATATCTGCAGTTGTACCTATAAGTCTTCTATTTTCTTCGTTATCTGTAAGTACTTTACCGTAAGCTTTAAAGTGTCTAATACTTCCATTTTTCTGTACAATTCGATAATAAATGAATGGTAAATCTTGTTTCTCCATCATTTTCTCGACTTGTTTTTTCAATTTATCTACATCCTCTGGATGTACAAATTGCATAAAATTTTCTATGGTAGGCTCAAAAGATTGCGGTTGCTCGCCTAACAATCTGTACAAATTATCAGAATAACTAAACTTGTTTTCTTCTATAAACCAGTTCCAGGTACCATGTTTGCTTACAATTTCTGATTGGTTTGTAGATTCTTTAAAAATTTCTAATTGAAGGTTTTTGGTTTGTAAATTTTTAATATCATTATTAATCTTCGAATACGTAAAAAGTAATAATAGAAGGGCAATTATTAATACCGAATAAATTATAATCGGCGTGTTTGTTATACTTCTTTCATTATCTAATTTTCTAATTCGTAAAAGATTGTTGTTATGGTTTATCATTTGATTAATTTCTAATCGAATGTTATCCATTGTTTTTTTACCAGCAAGTAGCAGTGCATCAAATTCTTTAGAGTCTAAATTATCATTTTTAGAATATTTAAAGGTTTCATCAAAATAATTTAAATTTTTATCTATTAATACAGTAAGGTCTCTAAGTTTTTGTTGCTGTCTTTCGTCTTTTTTTGTAAGTTCTTTAAGTCTTGCAAAACTATTATTTGTTTTTTCTCTACCAGAAAAAAAAGATTCCAAAAATCTGGTATCTTTTGAAATTAAATAACCTCTTTGACCAGTTTCACTGTCTTTTAAGTAAGATAGTATTTGTTCTAATTCGATATTTACTTCATAAGTATGCTCTACTAAATCAAAAGATTTAATTAGTGTTTGTAGATGTTTGTATGCTAAACCACCCATGCAAAGTATTACAAAAAGACTTATACCAAAGGTTATCTTTAAAAAACGTGCAGAATTAAATATCGATTTTATATTCACTTTATAATCTTAATAAAAAGTTGTCTTTATTTAGGCCACTTGTATGATATTGCCAATTAATTGTTACTACATTAGAAAGAACCTTTTTTAATTTCTTAAAGTCATTAGGTTTTTTGATGTATACGTTAGCACCCAAAACAAAAGTGTTTTCTATATCTTCTTCCGATGCGGATGTAGAGTAAATTGCAATAGCAATATCTTTAAGTCTATTAATTTTTTTAATTTCGGTTAGACATTCTATTCCAGATTTTTTTGGCATGTTTAAATCTAAAAAAAGTATGTTTGGTAAAATACTATCTTCTTGGGTTAAGTAATTCATTAATTCTAAACCATCTTTAAAAGTACTTACTTTAGTATCAATTTTTAACTCTTCAAAAGCATCTTCAAAGAAAAGTCTGTCGTCTTCATCATCATCTGCTAAAATTATAAAAACATCTTTATGTTGCATTTATTCTTGTTTTTTAGGGTTGTTTAGCTCTCTTCTCTTGGTTATTATTCTTTGAAAAGCAGAAGGTGTAATACCAGTTGTGTTTTTAAATTGTGTACTTAAATGTGCTACACTAGAGTAATTTAATTTATAGGCAATATCGGTAATTTTTAAATCGGTATTTATAATTAATTGCTTTGTATATTCTATTTTTTGAAGAATTATAAAATTTTCTATAGATGTATAAGTTACTTCAGAAAATAAATTAGATAAATAACCATAACTATGATCTAATTTTTCTGATAAATATACAGAACTTTTAACATTTATATTCTCATCATCATTAAAAACCATATCTGTAATGGTGTCTTTAATTTTTTGAACTAGAATGCTCTTTTGGTTTTCTATAACTTCGCTACCATATTCTTTTAAACTATTGTTTAATTGAGATAGTTGGTCTTCGGTAATTTTTTCTAAAAATTCTATTTCACCAAAACCTAAAACTTTATGCTTAACACCTAATTCACTTAACTTTTCTTCAATAAGTTTATTACAAACTGCAGTAAAATCAAATTTTATAAATATTTTCATGTATGGAGTGTTATTTTGCTAATATAATAGATATATTACAATTAATTTATTTAGACATCTAAAAAAGAAATTGTACTGAATTAATTTATAGATAATGATTAATAACACAGAGTTTTACAAAAAATTAAGTTACAATAATATTTCTATTAGAGAGCTGCTAAAAAACGAAAACTTATTTAATGCTGTACCCGGAAATTGGGTAGTGATTGTTACCGACATCGAAAACTCTACAAAAGCCATAAAAAACGGAGGTCATAATGATGTTAATTTAGTAGCTACTGGTAGTATTATAACTGTTTTAAATAAAATTAAAAAGATTAATAGAAAAATTACAATACCTTATTTTTTTGGTGGTGATGGCGCCACCTTTATTGTACCAAAAGAATTTTTAGAACAAGTATATGTTGCATTAGAAAATTACAGTGAACACGTTGAAATTAATTTTAATTTAAAGTTAAGAGTAGGGCAAATGCAAATAGAAGATATTTATGCTAATGGTGTTACTTTAAGAATTGCCAAATTAAAATTAAACTCTTTTTTAATGACACCTGTTGTTATTGGTAATGGGTTAAAATTTGCAGAAAATTTAATCAAAGAAAAATTTACTAAAAATAGAGATGATAAAAAAGACGATTTTTCTATAGATTTAGAAGGTATGGAATGTCGTTGGAATGAAATTAAGCCCAATAGCGAAGAAAAAAAGGTAATCTGCTTACTTGTGATGTGTAACAATGAAGAAAAACAAGCAGAAGTTTACACAACGATTATGGATGAGATAGATTATATTTTTGGAAGTCTATCTGAAAGAACACCAATAACAACTTTAAAATTAGCTTTAAATACTTCTTTTGATAAAATTAAAAACGAAATGTATGCTCGTTTGGGTAGGTTTGATTTAATTTATCTTTTAAAAAATTGGCTAATTACAAACTTTGGTAAATATTATTTTAGGTTTTTTAAGGATGGTAAAGCCTATTTATATAAGGTTTCTCAATTATCCGATACGATTATGTTAGATGGCTCTGTAAATACAGTGTTTTCTGGTACAGAAAAACAAATAAGTAAGTTAAAACTTTTGTTAGATTCGTTAGAATCTCAGCAAAAAATAATTTACGGAATTCATGCTACTTATGCTTCTATAATGTCTTGTTATATAGAAGATAGAGACGAAAAACATATACATTTTGTTGATGGAACTGAAGGTGGTTATACAACCGCTTCTAGAGAATTAAAGAAAAAAATTAAGAGTTATAAAGCTTACTACTAAACAATAAAAAAGCCGCTTTTTAGCGGCTTTTTTTGAATATTTATTTTAGAATTTATTGTTTAATTTCTTCTTTTGCTTGTTCTACCATTTTTTCGTTTGGTAAAATAGCAACATTTACTCTTCTGTTTTTTGCTCTTCCTTCTGCTGTAGAATTATCATATTTTGGTTGCGTTTCACCGAACCATTCTGTTGTAAATCTGCTACTTTGTAATCCTTTAGCAACTAAATAATTTGTTACAGATTTTGCTCTTTTTTCAGATAAAGTCATGTTATAAGCATCTTTTCCAGAACTATCAGTATGTCCTACAACCAATATGTTTGTATCTGGAAATTCTGCAAAAACACTAGATAATTTATTTAAAGTTTCTTGTGATTTAGCATTGATATTGTCTTTATTAGTATCAAAATAAACACCACTATTTTCATCGAAAGTAACAACAATACCATTATCGACTCTTTCTACTTGAGCTCCCGGAATTTCTGTTTCAATTTGTTTCGCTTGGTCGTCCATTTTTTTTCCAATTAAAATTCCGGCACCACCACCAACAACTCCACCAATTACGGCACCTAGTTTACTGTTTTTTCCGCTACCAACATTGTTACCAATAATTGCACCAATTAGGGCACCAGTAGTAGTACCTATTACAGCACCTTTTTGTTTGTTATTAGCGTTTTTTGTTGCTTCACAACTTGTTAAACTTGCAGTTAATGCTATTACTAATGCAAATACAGATATTTTGTTAAATATATTTTTCATAATTATTATTGTTTTATAAAGTTCATGTTGATAATAAACGGAGTTCCGTTTACCATTAAATTTTGTTTCCAAGTCATATTTGTTTCAGAAAGGTTTGACAATTCTAATCTAAAACCAATATTGTTTTCATTATTTTTTGGTTTTAGTAAAAAATCATAATAACCAGACATCTCATCAATTTCTTGAATTGTAAAAATAAACTCTCTTTCACCAGTTTCACAAGCTGTTCCGTTTACGTTATATGTGCCAGAGTTATTGTTAGGCACAAATTTCCAAGAGCTACCTTCTAAACATTCTTTTGTTGCGTCATCAAACAACGTAACATTATAGTCTCCTGTTTTACTGTAGGTAATTTTATTTAAAACCCAATTTCCTTTTATTGTTTTCTCTTTAGTTTTTACAGTTTTAGATGCTCCGCAAGAAACTAAAGATGTTATAAATAGTAGTATTAATAATTTTTTCATTTTGTGTTTTATTTATTCTGATACAAATAAACAAACATGTTGGTTACAGGCTTAACTCAAAAGAAAAAAATATGAGTTCATTTAAAAAAGAAGAGTCGTTAAAATCTAAATATTATGATTTTTTACGACTCTTAAAGATAACCGTCTAAGAGGTTAAATTAAATTGGGGGATTTTTCTTTAGTTAGCCATATAAGGGGTGCTAACTGATTTCATATTTACTACTTCATTACACATCTTTGTTTACTTATTCTTTTAGCTGAAGATTCTATATAGATTAAAAGCAACGAAATGTCGTTTAATAGAAGTTAAGTTATTAAGCAAAAAAAAATCGTTAAAACCAGTAAAGGAATTAACGATTAATTTTGATTGTTAAGTTATAGGGATACTAACAATATATTTTTTTAACGCTAGCAAATTTAGGGGACGCTAACTTAAGACAAAGATACTATTGATTAGTGCCTTGTTTTGGGACTATTCTTTCAATCGCATTATTTTGTAGTTAAGTTGTATAAAATACTCGGTAAGATGTATTTAATTGTTTATCAGTGCTCTAATTAGAATAAGGTTTGTTTCTTATTACTTAGTTTACCAGAAGTTAAGTTATTAAGCAAAAAAAAAATCGTTAAAACCAGTAAAGGAATTAACGATTAATTTTGATTGTTAAGTTATAGGGATATTAACAATATGATAGCTCTTTATGCGCTTAAAAAATTAGGGGACTTTTACGCATTGCAAATTTACTACTGTTTTTGAATCATTTTCTATGTTTTCTATTAGTTGACGATGAAGGTTAGACTAATTACTGTTTACTGTCGATAAACGGTAAAATAATTAGTAATTAAACAAAAAAAATCGTTAAAACCAAAAAGGAATTAACGATTCGAAATGATTATAATTTAGTTTAGCTATAAGGCTAGGGAATCTTCTAACGGGTTAAAATGTATAATCTCAATGCTATATTGGGGGGCAACTAGCTATAGCAAAATTACTAAGATCTTTAGATCTGTATAAAATAAATCTTCTAATCGAATTAATTATGTGATAGAATACGATTAACTGTCGACGAACTGAAATTATTAGTTATTATTTTGAATTAAAAAAAACCACTTATTAAAGTGGTTTTTTTTAATTCAAAATAAGGCTAAAAAAGCATCTTTATATTTTTAAAATGATTTAGTTGGCGTTATGTCAACGGTCTTTTTATCAAAAATAAACTCACCATCAGCAGATACACCTTCAAAGAACAAGGTGAGTTTATCTGTTTTAATGTTCTTAATATCTAAATTTAAGTTTCCATTTTCATCAATTTTATTCATAGGAAGCCAATCTACTACTCCGTATTTTTTATAAAAATTGTCTGTATATGAATTGTATTTAGGCGCATAGAATTTTTTTGGGTTAGAAAATGTTAAAGGAAATTTTATTTCTGTGGTTGTTTGTCTTTTTATTGGTTGATAGAATTTCATAGGGTTGGTTACAATACGAATTACCCCATCATTATTTGTAAAACCTTCACCAAATGAACTTCGATTAAATTCAACATAATCTACTATATTCATTGATAAATTAAATAATATAGTATTATCTAACAGCCTTTGCCCATCTAAATAAATAATAGTGCCACCTTGGTTGGCTTCACTATATGGACTTTGATAGCGAATACCACTCTTTAAACCGATATCTAAAGTTCCATTTATAAAATTTCTACGTGCATTAAAACTTATACCGTAAATATTTATAAATTCTTCTAAGGTTAGATAACTATCTTGTAATGTTGTAAATTTTACTTTTGCAAAACTTTCTTTTTTAATTTCTAAAATTCGTTCTTCTTCTAAGCTTGCTTTAATTATAACTTCATCTAAAAAATCACCTGTATTTAAACGATTAAAAGATCTTAACTCAAAAGCATTTTCTATGGCATAAAAATTACTGTTTGTTGATAAATGGTTCGCTGTTTTGTTTGTTTCGGGTATATTACTAGGAAAGAATTGTGTGTATAAAGGTATTTTAAAGGTTTTTCCGTCTTTTTTTCTGATTGAAGAAATATATGCTTTCTCGTTACTAGTTGGGTAATAATTATTCAACACAAAAGCACTCTTAGAATTATCATTTAAAGAGATAAATTGTGGTGGGTTATTAGACAGGGCATGAATTAAAAATTGTTTTTGGCTATTTTTTTCATTTTGAATATTAAACCTTACTGTAATTCCTTTTTCAAAAGAATGTGCAAAGTTGTTTTTTTGAGAGAATAATTTTCTCCAATTAAAACTGCTCC
>JAHDHO010000092.1 GCA_020631275.1 Polaribacter sp.
GTTAAACTATTAGAATTAGCGTTTAACAAGGTTAAATCTGTATTATTAGATACATCAATTGTACTTAAATTTAAACCTGCAAGTATCAATTCTTTTAGCTTTGTATTGTTTGAAATACTTAAAGAACTTATTGTATTAGTTTCTAAACTTCCACCTAAATCTTCAAAATTTCCACCTAACCATAAATACTCTAAATTTACATTTGTGCTCACATCTAATGCCGAAATTTGATTATTATGAGCTCTTATAAATGTTAATGCGTTGTTTTGAGAAAGATCTAGACCTGTTATTTGATTTCCATCTATTAAAAGTTGTGTTAAAGATGTGTTGTTAGTTAAATCTAAATTACCAGAAATAGCATTGTTTGATGCCCACAAAACCGAAAGATTTGGATTTTGAGAAACATCTAAACTTGTCATTGCTTGATTTGGTATTCTTAAAATTTCTAAACCTGATAAACCGGTTAAATTTAATGTAGATATTTTATTGTAAGCGAGTTGTATAAAAGTTAAGTTTGGTGAGTTACCAAAAGTTACAGTTTCTAAATTTGATAACGTTGTTAAATAAACACTTTTCAAATTAATGTTCATTGATAAATCTACATTTGTTAAACCGCTACTTCCACCAAAAATACTAAGTAATTCTAGGTTTAAATTTTTAGTTACATCTAATTCAGATAAATCATTTCCGTCTAAATTTAAATAAGTTAAATTGGTATTTTTAGTTACATCAACAGCGTTTAAATTATTATTTCTAGCTCTTAAATAAACTAAATTTGTCATTTTTTCAATTCCTGATAAGGAGTTTAACTCTTTATCCGAAATTTTTAAACTGTCAATTGATAATGCATCAGAATTTAATATATTTCCGTTTAAGCCGTTAGAATCGTATCCTAAATCTATTAGCGCCTGTTCAAAATTTGTGTCTGAAATAGCAATTGTTTGACCTAAAATACTGATACTAAAAAAAGATAGTACTAATAAAAATAATTTTGTTTTCATTTTAATGTTTTTTCATAATAACTGTTAATAAAGAGGTTTCGAGGTAATAGATTTGGGGAAATCTTAGAGTAATTAGATCAACTCAAATGCTTTTGCATAATTATACCAATCAAATATTGAGGTTAAATTCAATTTTTGCTTAATGCGCTTTCTATGAGTAGAAACTGTAGAAGTTTCAATAAACAAACTATCTGCTATTTCACAAGATGATTTACCCTTAATAACAAGGGTAAAAACCTCCTTTTCTTTACAAGTTAATGTTTCAAAATATTTTTTATTCTCTAATACAAATCTTCTATTTTTTTCTAATTCTTCTGAATAAGAAATTGTTTAATATTAAAAAATAAAAGAAAGTCTCGTATAAAGCTTATAGACAACTTTCTATCTAAAGAAACATTATTTTTTTTTGAAATTAATTCTAATTTTGACTTATCAAATAGTTTAACTACCCCCATAATTTTTTTAGCATTTTATAAGCTTTGTAAAATTAATTGTAGTTCTTTAAAAAAAACCATACTTTAGTATTGTCTTTTAGAACTTTAGCTAACATTGAAAAAAAACACTCTTCTTTTCTTTTTTTTATAGTTTTATTAGTGCTCAAGAAATTTCAAAATCGGTTTATGATGATTTAAAATATTTTGACACTAAAGAACAAAATCTATCAATTTTAGAAATTATAAATAAGTATGAATCAGGAAAATTTCAAAAAGAAGAAAATCAAAAGATTTATAAAATTCTTAATGGTAAAACTTATTGGTATCATTTTACTATTGATAATGATTCTGATAAATTAATTGAAAATTATTTTACGATTGCTAATTCTTATTTAGATTTTGGTAAAGTTTACTTAAAAAAAGGTAAAAAAATAGATACACTTTCAAGCGCTTCGTATAATGAGTTTTTTCCGCATAAAAATATTTTTTACAGAAACCCAGTTTGGAAAATTGAAACTGACAGTGTTTATAAAACCGAAGTTTTTTTAAAAATTAAAAATAGTAACGGCAGAACAAGATTAGCTTTTTATTTAGAAAATGAAAATGATTTTCTAAAACGAGTTCAATCAGAATACTTTTACTTCGGCCTTTTTATAGCATTTTTAATAAGCATGACACTTATACTTGTGTTTTTTGCTGTATTAAAAAAAGAATACGCAGTATTATTTTACGCAGCATATATTGTAACCGTTTTTTTCGAGTTTTTAGCAGGTAAAGGTTTGGGTGTACAATACATTTGGTCTGATAGCGTATTTTTTATCAATAATATTAGAAGTTTTAGCCAAACTATTGGTGTATTTTGTATAGGTTTCTTCTATGTTAAATTTTATAAATTAAATAAAAATCAAAAAATACCAAAAGGCATTTTTGAATGGGGCGCATATTTAACGATTCCTTTAATACTATTATATGTTTATAAATTTTTCTTTGGTGGCCTTATAACTTTATATTTATATGTTTGGACGATATTAAAAATAATTGCGTTTATATGGGTTTTAAATCATATTTATTTAACGATTAAAAAACAACTTCCAATTTATTTAGTAATTGCATTTATTTTACCAATTTTAGCTGTTATTAATGGGCAAATCATGAACCCAGAAGTACATGATATTGTTGCAATTAAATATAGTGGTCCAAATGTTTATTATTTAGCGCTATCCTTAGAAATTTTATTATTTACTAGATATATATTTGGAACTGTTATAGATACCCAAAGAAGTTATTTTAAATTAAAGAAAGTTAGTGATGAACTTAAGTATAATTTTCAAAATAAAACTCTAGAAGTACAGCAACAAGAACGTAATAAACTTGTAAATAATGTACATGATACTTTTGGCGGATATTTAGAAGCATTAAAACTTAGACTTTTACAAAAAAATGAAAATACGCCAGAAAAAGTTCAAGAAATTTTAGATGCTTTTTATAAAGACTACAGATATTTATTAAACAGCTTGTATGCTCCTAAAATTAATTCTGAAAATTTTATAACAAGTTTGGTAGAGTTTTGCGAAAAATTAGACAAATTAACAAGTCAAAAAATTACACATAATTTTAACCTTAATGGTATTGATTTACAACAAGAAAAATGTGTTCATATTTATAGAATTATTTCAGAATTAACCACAAATGCTATTAAGTATTCTAAATCATCAAAAATTAATATTAGCATTCTTCAACAAAAAAGTAGAAAAGTTTTAATCGAGGTAAAAGATAATGGTATTGGTTTTAATACTAATAAAATATCTAATGCTGGTTTTGGCATAAACAGTGTAAAAGAAAGAATTATGCAATTAAAAGGAACTTTAAACATTACTTCTAATAAAAATGGTAGTATATTTATAATTGAAATTCCGATAAATGATTAAACATCCTATAAATATTGTAATTGCTGATGACAATCGTTTTTTTTGCGATGCGTTAAAAGATAGTTTAAATTTTCATGAGGAATTGAATGTAATTCAAACGTTTAATGAATTAAATAATTTGATTTCTTTTACATCTATTAACAATTTTGATGTTTTAATTTTAGATGTAAATTTTAATGGTAAAAGCTCTTTAGATTTTTTAAATGAAATCAAACACAATAATAACTTTAAAATTATTGCTTTAACTACTTTAAACAATAATTATATTAAAGAAAAGGCCATTAAAAATGGTGTCCATTTTTTTGTTGGTAAAGATGAAAATTTAGAGAATTTTAAAGATGTTATTCTTAACTGTTATTCGACTAAAAAAGTAAAAAAGAATAAAACTTATTTTAAAATAGAAATTGATAATTATAAATTTACCAATAGAAAATTAGAAATTCTACAAGCATTGTATCAGCATTCTGATAAAAAGGAAAAAGAACTTTCTGCAATTTTAAATATTACAGAAAGTTCTTTAAAATCTCATAAAAGAGAGCTTTTTGAAATTACTTTAACAAAAAGTACTCCGGAATTAATTAAATTCGGAATTCAAAAAGGATTAATTATAACTTAGTCTAGAATTTGAGCAGCGTGTGCTTTGGTTTTTACTTTAGAAATAATGTCTTCTATTACACCATTCTCATCAATAATAAACGTTGTCCTATGAATTCCGTCATATTCTCTACCCATAAATTTCTTAGGTCCCCAAACTCCAAATGCTTCTATAACAGCTTTCTCTTCATCTGCTAAAAGAGGAAAAGGTAATTCATGCTTGTCAATCCAATTTTGTTGTCTTTTGGCTGAATCTGCACTTGCACCTAAAACATCGTAACCTTTTGCTAAAAAAGTTTGATAATTATCTCTTAAGTCGCAAGCCTCGTTAGTACAACCTGGTGTACTTGCTTTTGGATAAAAAAATAAAACTAATTTTTTACCAGCGTAATCTGATAACTTTATAATGTTGCCTTTATTGTCTTTAGCTTCGAATTCTGGAGCTTTATCTCCTATTTTTAGTGATGTCATTTATCTTAAAATTTTAGAATATAAAAATATAAAGTTTTTTACTTTAAAAAGTAAAAAAAGTAAAGGAATACTAAAGAATTTACTTTTAACTTTACATTTTATCCATTATTTATGACAAAGCAAGAAAAAGTACAATTTGTAATTGATACACTTCAAGAAAAATACCCAGAGATTCCAATTCCTTTAGACCATAAAGATCCATACACGTTGCTAATTGCTGTTTTACTATCTGCTCAATGTACCGACGTTAGAGTTAATCAAATTACGCCGTTATTATTTGCCAAAGCAGATAATCCTTTTGATATGGTAAAAATGTCTGTTGAAGAAATTAAAGAAATAATAAGACCTTGTGGTTTGTCTCCAATGAAAAGTAAAGGAATTTATGGCTTGTCTAAAATTTTAATTGAAAAATATGATGGCGAAGTTCCTCAGAGTTTCGAAGGTTTAGAAGAACTACCTGCTGTTGGTCATAAAACGGCAAGTGTTGTTATGAGTCAAGCATTCGGTGTACCTGCTTTTCCGGTAGATACGCATATTTTAAGATTAATGTATCGTTGGAATTTAAGTAACGGAAAAAGCGTTGCTCAAACCGAAAAAGATGCTAAAAGATTATTTCCCAAAGAATTATGGAATGATTTACATCTACAAATTATTTGGTACGGAAGAGAATATTCTCCTGCGAGAGGTTGGAATTTAGACAACGATATAATTACAAAAACTATTGGTAGAAAAACAGTTTTAAATGAATATTATAAAACAAAAAAAACACCTTAAAAGGTGTTTTTTTATTATTTGTTTATACTTGTTTAATGAGGAACTGCTTGACCTATTAATGTTTCCCCTTCAATAATTTCGAAAGTTTTGTTTATTGCTGCTGTATCATGTAAAGATCTAACTAAAGTTTGCGCTACATCTTCTCTAGAGATTTCACCAGATTTATTAAGTTTTTTGCTTAATTCAATTTTTCCTTTTCCTTTATTGTCTGTTAAAGACCCTGGTCTAACTATAGAATATGTAAGATTACTTTCTTTTAGATAAACATCTGCATTATGTTTCGCTTTTAAATATTCTTGTAAATCTTCTGCTTGCTCAGGATTGTCTGCGCCCATAGAACTTAGCATTACAAATTTAGATACATTTTCTTTTATTGCTGCATCTATTAATCTTTTAGCTCCTTCTTGATCTACTTCAACTACTTTCTTACCACCAGAACCAGCGGCAAAAATAACTTTATCTATATTTTTAGTTGTAAAAGAAACATCTTTTTCTAAATCTGCTAAAACAGTTTTAATATTTTTATCTTCAAATTGCTTTTTTTGTTCTTCTTTTCTAACCATAGCAATTGGATTAAAATATTGTGATGTTTCTAATAAATTAACTATTTTTTTTCCTGTGGTACCGTTTGCACCTGCTACTAATATATTTTCCATGACTGCAAGTTAGCAAGATACTAGGTTTTGGTTTAACTCATTTCATATTTTAAATGATGCATATAAAAAAAGCCCCAACGTTAGTTGAAGCTTTTTCCACTCTTAATTCAAATTCAATTCAATGAAGTTATTTGATTTAGTTTTTTCAATTCGTAAAGATTTGGAAAAATTAATCAAAAATTGAACTGTTTCTTTTTTTGGTTGCATCTGATAATCAGAAGACTTTTTTGAGTAAAGTTGCATCATATAAATTATTTAATATATTGGTTTCTAATTTAATAACGACACATTTTTAACTTTATTGTTAATTCACCAAAATAATTTTATGTTTTTCTATAAGCTTACGCATATTTATTAAAGCATATCGCATTCTACCTAAAGCTGTATTTATACTTACACCTGTGTTTTCACTTATTTCTTTAAAGCTCATATCTTTGTACATTCGCATAACCAATACTTCTTTTTGCTCTTCTGGCAACTCATTTACAAGCTCTCTTACGTTATCGTAAATTTGCTCTTGTATAATTTGTTTTTCTGCATTTAAGCTGCCATCATGTAATACAGAAAAAATATCAAACTCATCGGTATTTTTAAAAGAAGGCATTCTGTTATTCTTTCTAAAATAATCAATTACTAAATTATGAGCAATTCTCATAACCCACGGTAAAAACTTACCCTCTTCATTATAATTACCTTTTTTTAAAGTTCTAATTACTTTAATAAAAGTATCTTGAAAAATATCTTCTGTTAAATCTTTGTCTTGTACCTTACTATAAATAAAGCTAAAAAGACGTTGTTGATGTCTGTTGATTAAAATAGCTAAAGAGGCTTCTTTACCTTTAATATAATCGCTTACTAAAATGCTATCAGAAATTGTATTAGTACGTATCATAATTACTTACAGAAAAGCTATTTATGCTTTTCTTTATTATTATTTGTTAATAATTTTTGAAGTAATTTTATGCTATATACGTCTAATTTTGTGAGGTTTATATATTACAAATATGAATATTTTTTATTAAAAGTACAAACTTTTGACAAAAAAGATTTACCTAGCTTCTAATTGAGGTAATTTTTTGGTAATTTTATAGCTTATATTTTTGATACATGAAGAAAGATATTTTAGCCGTTAACCCTAAGGAAAACATCATTATAAAAGGTGCAAAATTGCATAACTTAAAAAATATTGATGTTGTAATTCCTAGAAATAAATTAGTTGTTATAACTGGGCTTTCTGGTTCTGGTAAATCTTCTTTAGCTTTCGATACATTATATGCAGAAGGCCAAAGACGTTATGTAGAGAGTTTAAGTTCTTACGCAAGACAATTTTTAGGTAAATTACACAAACCTAAAGTAGATTACATTAAAGGTATAGCACCTGCAATTGCAATAGAACAAAAAGTTAACTCTACAAATCCAAGATCTACTGTTGGTACAAGTACAGAAATATATGATTATATAAAATTATTGTTTGCTAGAATTGGAAAAACCTACTCTCCTATTTCTAGTAATGAAGTTAAAAAAGATACTGTTTCTGATGTTGTAAATTTTATTAAAAATTTTAACAACAATACAAAATTACTTTTGCTTTCTCCTGTAACTATTGATGAAAATAGAGATTTAAAAACCGTTTTACAGGTGTTAGAACAACAAGGTTATGCTAGGCTTAAATGGAATGATAAAATTTATAAAATTGCTAATTTTCCGCAAGAAGAATTTAAAAATGAACCTTTACTTTTAGTTGTAGACAGAATTGTAAAAAAAGATGATGAAGATTTTTACAACCGACTAGCAGACGCCATACAAACTGCTTTTTTTGAAGGAAAAGGTGTATGTTTTGTTGAAAACCTAGACGATAATAATGTTACAGAATTTAGCAATAAATTTGAATTAGACGGTATTACTTTTTTAGAACCAAACACGCATTTGTTTAGTTTTAATAATCCATATGGTGCATGTCCAACCTGTGAAGGTTATGGCAATGTTATTGGTATAGATGAAGATTTAGTCATTCCAAATACTGGTTTATCAATTTTTGAAGACGCTATTTTCCCTTTTAAAACACCTGCTTATGTTCATTATAAAGAAGGTTTAATAGAAGTTGCTTACAAATTTGATATTCCAATTCACAAACCTTGGTTTGAACTTTCAGAAAAGCAAAAAGAGTTGGTTTGGAATGGAAACAGTTCTTTCCACGGTATTCATCATTTCTTTTCTGTTCTAGAAGAAAAAAGTTATAAAATTCAGAATCGTGTGATGCTTTCTCGTTATCGTGGTAAAACAAAATGTACAACTTGTAATGGTAAGCGTTTAAGAGAAGAAACTAATTATGTTAAAATTAATTCTAAAAACATATCAGATTTAGTTGCTTTGCCTTTAGATGAATTGGCATCTTTTTTCAAAGAAATTAAACTGAATAAATATGAAGAAAAAATAGGTAAAAGACTACTAACAGAAATTAATAATAGACTGCAATTTTTAACCAATGTTGGTTTAAATTATTTAACAATTAATAGAACTTCTAATACACTTTCTGGTGGAGAAAGTCAGCGAATTAATTTAGCAACATCTTTAGGTAGCTCGTTGGTTGGTTCTATGTATATTTTAGATGAACCAAGCATTGGCTTACATCCTAAAGATACAGAAAGATTAATTGGCGTTTTAAAAGATTTAAGAGATTTAGGCAATACAGTAATTGTTGTAGAACATGATGAAGATATCATGAAAGAAGCAGATTATATTATAGATATTGGTCCGGAAGCAGGAACTTATGGTGGAAATGTAGTTGCTGAAGGAAATTTTAAAGAAATCTTAAAATCTGATTCTTTAACTGCAAAATATTTAAATGAAGATTTATCAATCGAAGTTCCTAATAAAAGAAGAAAATCAAACAATAAAATACAAATTCTTGGCGCTAGAGAAAACAATTTAAAAAATATAGATGTAACATTTCCTTTAAACTGTTTGTCTGTAATTACAGGAGTTTCTGGCTCTGGTAAAAGTACTTTAGTTAAGAAAATTTTATATCCAACTATGCAAAAAAAACTAGTTGGTTACGGTGATAAAGTTGGGCAACATACAGATGTTATTGGTAATTTTGATACATTAAAGCATGTAGAATTTATCGATCAAAACCCAATTGGTAGATCTTCTAGATCAAATCCTGTTACATATATCAAAGCTTATGATGATATTAGAGCTTTATTTTCAAATCAAAAATTATCTAACATCAGAAATTATAAACCAAAACACTTTTCTTTTAATGTAGAGGGCGGTAGATGTGAAGTTTGTAAAGGCGAAGGTGAAGTTACTATAGAAATGCAATTTATGGCAGATGTGCATTTAGAATGTGAAACTTGTAACGGAAAAAGATTTAAAAAAGAAGTTTTAGAGGTTAAGTTTGATGACAAATCTATTGATGATATTTTAAATCTAACTATTGATGATGCAGTTGCATTTTTTACGGTAAATTTAGTACCAAAAATAGCCAATAAATTAAAGCCTTTACAAGATGTTGGTTTGGGGTATGTTAAACTAGGACAATCTTCTTCTACCCTTTCTGGTGGTGAAGCACAACGTATAAAATTAGCATCTTTTTTAGTAAAAGGAAATACAAAAGATAAAGCGTTATTTATTTTTGATGAACCTACAACTGGTTTGCATTTTCATGATATTAAAAAACTATTAGCATCTTTTAATGCATTAATAGAACGCGGACATTCTATTGTTGTAATTGAGCATAATATAGAATTGATAAAGTGTGCAGATTATATTATAGATTTAGGCTTAGAAGGTGGTAAAAATGGTGGTCAACTTATTTTTGAAGGTACGCCAGAAGAATTGGTTAAAAATAAAAAATCGTATACTTCTAAATATTTAGCAGAAAAATTAAATACATAGATGATATCTAATATAACAAACGAACAAAAGGTAAATTACGTTAGAATTCTAGCTGTTTTAGGAGTTTTAGTTTTAATGATATATGCTCCTAAATTATGGATTACCACAAAAGTTTTTCCTGTAATTCCTTTATTTGATTGGTTTCCTATTCCTACAAATCCTTTAGATTATATTTTAGCTGGAAGTTTTTTTTTATTACAAATTGTATATATTTTTCAAAATAAAAGGTGGCAAGGTTTACTAATACTTGCATTATATATTTATCTTTCATTAGTTGATCAAAATAGACTGCAACCCTACTTTTATCAGAGTTTTCTAACAATTTTAGCAATTGAGGTTTTCCCAAAAAAAACAAATTATAAAAAAGTTCTTTATGCTGTTATTTTAGTTTTTTTTGCAACTTATTTCTGGAGCGGAATTCAAAAAGTAAATGGAGAGTTTTACATACAATGGTTAAGTGCCTTAGAAAAACACTTTAGCTTTTTACCACATATTTTATTAGAATATTTTACCTATGCTGTACCTTGGTTAGAAGCATCTATGGGCGTTTTATTGTTATTTAACAAAACTAGAAAGTTTGCTGTATTATTTATTTTATTGATGCATACAACAATAACCTTTTTGTTATTTTACTTAGGTTATGGTTACAACGTTGTTCCTTGGAATATCCAAAATATGCTATCTGTTTTTATCATCTTTTGGTCTTTAAAGACAATAAATTTTTCAGATTTCTTTATCAAGTTTTTTAACAAGCAAAAAGCTGTTATTTTAGTTTTTACAATGTTGTTGCCATTAGCAAATAACCTAACTGGTTTTTATGATAATTTATTATCATTTCATTTTTTTACTGCAGATTTAAATTATTATAATATTATTCTAAGTGAAGAATTAGAAGATAATTTACCCGAACACATTCAAGATTTTTATCGTTACAAAAATGGAAAAGCCTATTTAAATATGAATGAATGGGCACAATACGATAATAAAGTATTGTTTTATCCAGAGGAAAGAATTATCAATTATATGAATTCTTATTTAAAATCTTTTGCTAAAAACCCT
>JAHDHO010000237.1 GCA_020631275.1 Polaribacter sp.
ATTAAAAAATGTAAGAGATTATGACTATAAATTTTGAATACCACGATGTAGAAGCAAGTGAAAGACTAGAAGAATTTACTACGGAAAAGTTAGCACACTTATACAAAAAATTTAATATGATTGTTAGAGCAGATGTGTTCTTTAAAACAGAAAACACTAGTTCTGATGAAACTGGTATGATATGCAACATTCGTTTAAGTGTACCTGGTCCAAGGTTATTTGCAGAAGCCACTAACAGTAATTTTATGAATTCTATATCAGAGTCTATTAAAGAACTAGACAAACAATTAACTAAAAAGAAAGGTAAAATGGCTACTTATTAAAAGACCCATTAAAAATTTCAAAAATATTAGAATTATGAAAAAATCATATTTATTACAAAACTTTAATAATATTACAGATTTACCTTTAAACAACAGAGTTGTAATGGCGCCTATGACCAGAAGTAGAGTAGATAACGACCAAAATGTTGCAACTAAAGATTTACAAGGTTTGTACTATAAACAAAGAGCATCGGCAGGTTTAATAATTACAGAAGGATCACAAGTTTCTAAGCAAGCTGTAGGTTATATAAATACTCCTGGAATATATAGTGAAGCACAGACAGAAGGATGGAAAAAAGTAACAGAAGAAGTGCACAAAGAAGGCGGTAAAATATTTATTCAGTTATGGCATGTTGGTAGAATTTCTCATCCAGATTTTCATAACGGAGCATTACCATTGGCACCTTCTGCAGTAAACGCAAACGTGCAAGTTTTTACTCCGGAAGGAGAAAAAGACACCGTAACACCTAAAGAAATGTCTTTAGAAGATATCAATCAAACTATTTTAGACTTTAAAAATGCAGCTAAAAATGCAATGTCTGCTGGTTTTGATGGTGTAGAAATACATTCTTCTAACGGTTATTTATTTCATCAGTTTTTTAATGAGGAATCTAATATTAGAACAGATGAATACGGTGGAAACGTTGAAAACAGAACTCGATTTTTCTTTGAAGTTTTAGACGCAGTTAAAGAAGTTGTACCAGAGAGTAGGATTGGAGTACGATTTAATCCGTCTTTACACGGAATTTTCGGAATGAAAGTTACAGAGAACTCGATTCCTACTTTCGAATACCTTTTATCAGAATTAAACGATTATAATTTGGCATATGTTCATTTATCAGAACCTTTTACAGATGTTTCTGATGTACCACATGCAGTTACAAACATAGCAAAACATTTTAGACCAATTTATAATGGAACTTTAATGATTAATGCCGGTTTTGATGAAAAATCAGGAAATAAAATAATAGAAGATGGTTATGCCGATTTAGTAGCTTTTGGTAAACTATTTATTTCTAATC
>JAHDHO010000093.1 GCA_020631275.1 Polaribacter sp.
AAAATCATTTTGCTTCATACTTCTTTGGTTCTAAAGACAAAAAAACTTCTAAAGAACGAGAAACGGGAATAGAACATTTAGCTTCTTTTTGGGAACAGAAAAACTATAACAGAGTTATAAAGTACTTAAAACAACAGGGTGTTTTTAGTTCTCTAACTAAACATTCTGATAAAAAAGAAATAGAAAATAAATTAGAGGAGTTAACTAAATTAAGAACGACTGGAACAGTTCAAGATGTTTTTGATTTTTGCCAAACAAACCAATTATCGTTATGTTCTAGGAACTTGCAACGGTTTCTAGAAAAAATAAAAATAGATATAGAAAGTATTACAGATGATGAGGAAAAGAAGAGATCAACTAAAAATAAAGCATTTTATGATTCATTAATGCATATTAATTATAATGAGATAATTTGTGCTTTTAAACATATTCAAGAACAAACTTCATATTCAACAAAACACGGAACAAAAGGAGAAGAATATAGAAATGTTTTAGTTGTAATTGATGATGCCAGTTGGCCTCAAAAATATAATTTTCAATACTTTTTTGATGGTAGTGAAACAAATTCAGATAGAGAGTTAAGAACAAAAAATCTGTTTTATGTTTCTTGCTCAAGAGCTAAAGAAAATTTAGTTGTTTTAACTCTTTCTCAAATGGGAGATTCAGCAATGAAAAAAATAACTGAATGGTTTAAAGCAGAAAATATAAGAATTCAGTCATAAAGTTTCAAGAATGTAATTTTTAATTAATTATTTATTTTTTTAACACTATAGCCTCCTAAATCATTTTAAAGATAATAAATCACCACGCTTAAAAACCAAAAAAACAATACATTTACCATTCTCTAAACCACAACAATGCAAACCACAAAACTAACATCAGAAAGTATTTTACCCCTTACCTGCTCTAGAGCTGGTACTTGTTGTTATGGGAAAGCCGTAATGTTAAATCCGTGGGAGTTGTTGCAATTTAGCATCGAGAAAAAAGTATCCGCTAAAACGTTTCGAGATTTGTACACAGATTTTGGTGGCGTTCGTTTAACCTTTAATGGTACAAAAGATGCCAAAGGGCAAAGTGCTTGTAGCCAATATATAGATACCAAAGGTTGCAGTGTGCATAATGGTAGGCCGTTGGCTTGTCGTTTGTATCCTTTAGGGCGTCAAATACAATTTAACAAAGCACATTATATGTTCGAGGGCAAAGCGTTTCCGTGCTTAACAGATTGTGCAGAGGTTTTAAATTTGCCCAAATTAACGGTGGGTAACTATTTAAAAGGACAAGGAGCAACACCTTTTGAGAATGCCCAAGACGCGTATTTAGAAATCATGCAAAATATTGCAGATGTAGCCTTTCAGTTGTTGTTAGAAACCGGTTTATCTGCATCCGGAGACACCAAAACACTGCAATTGTGGCAAGAAATGGGCAACGCATTACCAGAAGACTTAACGCAACGCATTGCTACCGATTGGTTAGACGCTTTGATGTTGCCAACTATAGATAGTGCTATTAACAACCCCATTGACTTTGCCACGGCACACAACGAGCTTTTGATGGCTAAAATTCAGGATAATTTTGGCGGTTTAGATACACTAGACAAAATTAGCGATGCGGCTGTTGTTTTAATTGGCGTAGCATTACAATTGGCAAGAGGTTTGGGTGCAAATACCAAAGAAATTGCAAGCCATTGGGTAGCTACTGCAAAAAGTCATGGTGCTTTAGACTAATTGTTGTTAACTTTGTTTCTAGAAAAAGAAACACTTCTTAAAATTGTAACCGATGAAAATATTGCATACTGCCGATTGGCATTTGGGACATAGACTGCACGAACAATCTCAATTTGAAGAACAAACCCTATTTTTAGAGTGGTTAGAAAACTACATTATACAACAAGAAATTGATGTTTTATTAGTTTCTGGCGATATTTTTGATTCGGGTTCGCCATCAAACCAAAGTTTAGAAATGTACTACCGCTTTTTAATGAATTTAAAAGCAACTACTTGCAAATCGGTTATTATTACGGGCGGTAATCATGATTCCCCGGGAACTTTAAACGCACCAAAACCTATTTTAGACGCTTTGTCTATAAAGGTAATTGGTAAAGCTACAGAAGACATTAAAGACGAAGTTTTTAAAATTGAGGTAAACAATGAGCAGGTAATTGTTGCCGCAGTACCTTATTTAAGAGACGGTGATATTAGACGTGCGGTTGCCGGTGAAACTTTTGACGAGTTGATAGACAAATATAAAACCGCTTTAATACATCATTACGATGCAGCAGCAGAAGCTTCTAAAGAAATAAACAGGAAGAATGCACCTGTAATTGCCATGGGACATTTGTTTGCCACAGGTGGTTCTGTTTCTGATAGCGAGCAAAATATTTATGTAGGTACTTTGGGCCATATTGGTGCAGAAGATTTTAATACATATTTTGATTATGTGGCTTTAGGCCATCTACACAGACCCCAAATAATTGGTGGCAATGAGAAGGTTCGATATTCAGGATCGCCAACTGTGTTGAGTTTTAGCGAAGTTGGTTACGAGAAAAAAGTTATTGTATTAACTGTAGAGGATAATACCATCTGCAATATTGAAGAAGCAATTGTGCCTAGGTTTCGCGAATTTTATAAAATTACAGGCACTGTAGCAAGTTGTATTGAAACCTTTAATGAGCTTACCACCAACAACTACAATTTAACACCTTGGGTAGAAATTGTATTAAAAGAAGACCATACAGTAAATACCGAAAGTTTAAAACGTGCCGCAGAACATCATGCTTTTGAAATCTTAAAAATTGGCTTACAAAGAGAACGCTCTATTAAAGGAATTGAAGAGTTGTTAGAAAACACAAAATCTATTAAAGAATTGGTACCAACAGAAGTTTTTAAACTAAAATGCAAAGAAATGGAATATGATTTAGAGCAAAAACCTGCCATTTGGGATGCTTTTAATGAAATTTTACAAACCGTAAAAAAGCAATAAAGGCATCTAGTTATGAAAATTTTAAAAATAGAATTACAAAATATCAACTCTTTAAAATCTGATACGCCGATTTGTATAGATTTTAACAGTGAACAATTTAGAGATGTAGGTTTGTATGCCATTACAGGTGCTACAGGTGCCGGCAAAACAACTATTTTAGATGCCATTACTATTGCCTTGTATCATAATGTGCCAAGATTTAACGGTACAAAAGGCACACTTTTAGATGTAGTAAGCCATGGCGCAACAAACGCATACAGTAGAATTGTATTTAAAAACAAAACGGCTTCTTTTGAAGCTTTTTGGGGTGTAAGAATTGCTGATAAAAATGGTAAACTTTATAAAAATGCCAAAGAAGAAGTCAGCTTAAAAAACTTAACTACAGGCGTAATTTTAGCTACTCAAAAAAGACAATTATTAGCAGAAGTTTTAAGAGTAACCCAATTAGACTACAACCAATTTTTACGATCTGTAATGCTTGCCCAAGGTGAATTTGCAGCATTTTTAACAGCCAAAGGACCAGAAAAAGGAAAGCTTTTAGAACAAATTACTGGTGAACAGATTTATAAAAAAATTGGGCAAAGTATTTTAGAAAGAAAAGCAAAAGAAGAAAATATCTTAAAAGAAATTCAGGCAAAAATTAATGCGGATGATATTTTAAGTGAAGACGATAAAAAGAAATTATTAGAAGAAAGCAACGGCATTGCATCGGCGATTACAAAATCTGAATCTGAAATTAAAACCTCGCAAGCGGTTGTTGATTGGTATACAGAATTTTCTAAATTGACAAAAGCCAAAGAAGACAATGAAAAAAATTCTGAGGCGATTGACAAATACGTTAAAGAACAAAAACCGAAATTAGATGCCTATGCTTTGCACGAGAAAGCTTTGCCTTTTAAAGAAAAGATAAAAGAATTAGTTCTTACTGAAAAATCTATTTTAGAAAAGCAAAAAACTGTAACTCATTTAAACAAAGAACTGAATGATTTAAAGCCAAAAATTACTCAATTAGAAGCGCAAGTTAAAACAGACACCACTGCTCTTGAAAACCAAGAAAAGAATTTTAAACAATGGTTGCCAAAGTTTGAAGAGGTTACAACATTAGATGCTACGTTTAACACCGAACAACAAGTAAAGTTAAAAACATCAGAAAATATTAAGCTAATAGATGTAGAAATAAAAAAAGAGCTTATAAATAAACAAAAACTTACAGAGCAATTTGATAAAGTTGATGCACAAATTAAAGCGGCAAAAAACTATTTAAAAAACAACTACTTTCTAACAGAGGTTGCCAAAGAATTAACCCATTGGAGAGAAGATTTTTCGGCTTTAAAAGCACACAATGCCATTGTAATTGAAAGTACCAATATTTTAAATAAACTTGAAAAAGATGCAATAACTACAGCACAAGTTTTAAAAGATAAAAAGCTACTTTTTGATAAAGAAATTATAACATTTAAAGAGTTTGATAGTAAAATAAAAGCTCTTAATAAAAAGACAGAGAATAATACCTTACAAGACATTTTACAACAGCAAGCAAATGATGTAAAAACAATAAATAACTGGAAACAACTAAAAAGTCTTTCAGAACAGTACAACCTTTTTCAACAGCAGATAACAAATATTGTTTTAGAAATACAAAAATTAACAAAAGAAGAAAAGGAAGTACAAACCAATCTTACCGTTTTAGAAAAAGACTTAAAAATGCAAGAAGACTTGGTATCTGATGCTACTAAAATTTTAGAATTAGAACGCAGCATTGCCAAGTATGAAGCTGATAGAGCAAATCTAACGCAAGGAGAACCTTGTGGTTTGTGTGGTGCTACCGAACATCCATTTACAGAAAACACACCAAAGATTCAAATTAGTGAGGCTACAGTAACACTCAACAAAAGAAAAGAAGACTTTAGTAAATTAAGTATAAAGCAGCACCAATTTGTACAACAAAAAACGACAATAATTACCCGATTAGAAAATGCAACAAATCAATTAAAAAAGAAAAAAGAAGAAATAGCTGAACTAATTTTAAAAGCGAAGGCAACACCTATTTCTATTGAATTATCTAACCTAGAAAAAATTGATAGTGAAATTAAAAGTTTAGAGCATCAATTAAAAATTCATGAAGAGAATTTACAAATTGCTCAAAATATTCAGAAAGAAAAAGACCAACTTACCAAAGCAATGCAATTGCAACAGCAGACAAATAGTGCTTTAAACACACAAATTGCAACGTTAGAAGAACAAATTAAACATGCTAAAAATTCTACCGAAGAACACAGCAAAAAAGTAATTGTAAACACAAAACTTGGCAAAGAAATAAAAGAGCGTTTAAAGATTTCTTTAGCCAAATACACGTACACATTACCAAGCATACCAGAAAGCAGTCTATTTCTAAAAAATATAGACGAAAATATAGCTGCATACAATGCTAAAGAAAAAGAGATTGCCGCATTTGAGTCTGAACAAAAGGTATTAACAACCAAGTTAGAAAGTATTGATGCCAATTTAAAAGTTAAAGATCAGGATATTAAAAACCTGCAAAAAACTTTAAAAGAAAAAATTGAGATTTTAGATAAAATCCTTGGGCAACGAATAGCTATTTTGCCAAAAGAAGTATCCGTAGATTTTAAAAGAACAACGTTACAAGAGCTCACAAAAAAATTATCAGATAAAGAACGTAGTAGCAAAGAGGCACTTAATAATTTGCAGAATTTAAGAACTAAACAAGAAACATCTTTAGCAAATACAACTATTGATTTAAAAAAACTTGAAGGCTCTAAAATCGAATTAGAAATCAACTTGAATAAAGAAATACAAGCTAGTAATTTTGCGACACGTAAAGCTATTGAATTGGCTCTTTTACCTGATGATTTAAGTGCAAATTATAAAAATTTAAAAGAAAGAGTTCACGAGAATTTATTAAAAATAAAAACATTAAAAGAAAACAATTTACAAGAATTTAAAAACTTAGAAAACCGTAAAAATTTTACAATTACAGCGGAAGAAAGTAAACAGTTCTTAGCCACCGCAAAAAATAAAAAAGAAGCCCTTTTAACAGAAAAAGGTAAAATTGAAGAAGCGTTTAGAAAAGACAAAGAAATTAAAGATAGAAACAAAGAGGTCTATAAAAAAATAGACATTCAAAACGAAATTTGCAACGTTTGGAGAGAGTTGTTTAAAATTATTGGTAACTCAAAAGATGCGTTTAATGTGTATGTGCAACGTTTAACATTAAAACAATTATTAGATTTGGCAAATGTGCATTTGTACAATTTGAACAAGCGTTATTCGTTAAAATTAGAAGATTCTTACAAACCCAAAGAAGAACTGAACTTTAATTTGATAGACCATTACCAAACAGATAGAGCAAGATTGGTAGATACTTGTAGTGGAGGTGAAAAGTTTATTATTAGTTTGGCTTTGGCATTGGGTTTATCTGACTTGGCAAGTAAAAACGTTAAAATAGATTCACTTTTTATCGATGAAGGCTTTGGTACTTTAGATGGCAATACTTTAGAGACAGTTATCTCTACATTAGAAACTTTACAATCTCAAGGTAAAACAATTGGTATTATTTCTCATGTAGAAAACTTAAAAGAGCGTATACCAACGCAAATTCAAATTACTAAGAAAAGTAGCGGTGTTAGTACTGTTAAAATAGTTTAATTAAAATCTATTAAGTTTTTTTAAACAAAAACGGCTTTGAATAAATCAGAGCCGTTGATTGATTGACAAAAACACATTATTACCCTATATTTAGAACTTTAGTAAAAACCCCCATTTCGACTAAAATACACAAGAAAAAAACCTATGCTTATATAAGGTAAGTAATGCGTTTAATTTTTGGTATTAGCTAATAATTTTCTTTAAAATGCTAAAACCTTTTTTTTCAAGTATGTCTACAGATCCATCTGCAAAAAACACTTGTTTAATATTGTTTAATAATTCATCTCTTTCTTCTTGTGTCAAATTATTATCTGCCACAAATGTTTGAATTTTATTTATATTTTCTTCATCAGAATCTACAACAACTTCTGTGTGCATTCTATGAAAAGTAGCTTCATCTACCTTTGTACGGATAAATTTTTGCTCTGCAATATCCTCTATATGATTGCAATGTGCTGCATACAATAACACATATGCTTCAAAATCTTTTTTTGTCCAGTTCAAACTCATTCTTCTTTTTCAATTGGTAAATTACCATCACTTGCCCATTCTGTCCAAGAGCCATCATAAACGGCTGTATTCTCAAATCCTAAAACTGCTGCTCCTAAGGCTAAAATTGAAGCCGTAATACCTGACCCACAAGTAAATACAAAATCATTTACACCAACAAATTTACTGAAAATTTTAGATAATTCTGCGTAAGACTTCATTTTTCTATTGTTTAGTATATTATTAAAAGGAATATTTACAGAATTAGGAATGTGCCCACTAGACAATTCTGGTCTTGGTTCTGGCGCTGTTCCTAAAAATCTTCCTTTAGAACGTGCATCTATAATAACACTAGTATCGTTAGCCATTGCATTGTAAACAGCTGCTTTGTTTTTTAGTTTGTGCGGCTTAAAATCAGCCGTAAAATTACCTTTACCCGTTTCTTTAGAATAGTTTGTTACAGTAGGATAATTGTTAGCTTTCCATTCTGGCAAACCACCATCTAAAACAGCTATATTTTGAAAGCCCATTAGCTGAAACATCCACCAAACTCTTGGCGCACTATAAATACCCAAATCATCATAGCAAATAATAGTAGAATTGTTATTAATTCCTAATTCTCTTGCTTTGGTTTCAAACACTTCTGCAGACAAAACCGTATTAGGCAAAGAAGCATTTTGATCTGAAAAAGTTGTTTTTAAATCAAAAAACAACGCACCTTTAACCCGATTCTTCTCTTTGTCTGTAATAGCAACATCAGTTACTTTAGGGATTGTACAATCTAAAACGATAAGATTTGTATCGTTTAAATGTTTGTACAACCAATCTACGGTTACCAAGGGTTTGGTTATTTTTAAAGACATTTTATAGACGTTATTATTTTACTTCGTCGTAATGATCGTCCCAGTTTTTAGGTGTCGGATTGTCATGTAATTTCCCTACAGATTTAGCAACTAAAGAAGCTACTGTTGCATCTCCAGTAACATTTATAACTGTTCTACACATATCTAAAGGTCTATCAACTGCAAAAATTAGTGCCAAACCAATAGCTAGTTTGTCTGCCGGAAAATTAACAGATTCTAATACAATTACCAACATTACCATACCTGCACCAGGAACTGCTGCAGACCCAATAGAGGCTAATAAAGCTGTAATTATAATTGTTAATTGATCTACAAACGTTAAATCGAACCCAAGCGCTTGTGCTATAAAAACTGCAGCAACAGCTTGGTATAAAGAGGTCCCGTCCATATTAATAGTTGCACCAACAGGCAAAACAAAACTAGATACTTCTTTATCTACCCCAATATGTTCTTCTACACGCTCCATAGTTACCGGTAAGGTTGCCGCACTTGAACTTGTAGAAAACGCAAGTAATTGCGCCGGACTTAATTGTTTTAAGAACCAAAAAGGATTCTTTTTTGTAAAAACTTTTACCAAAACCATGTAAAAAACAACTAATAAAAATAAACCACCAACAACTGTACCTGCATACTTTAAAAGTGCTATTAATAAATCTGGATCATTAGATGATACTACAACATTAGATAACAATGCAAATACTGCAATTGGCGCAAATAACATAATTAAATCTACCATCTTTAAAACTACTTCATTTAAAGAGTCGAAAAAATCTTTTAAAGGTTTAGATCTTTTTTCTCCGATTAAAAGCATAGAAATTCCTAAAAATATGGTGAAGAAAATTACTTGCAACATTGATTTATTGTTGCTCATTGCTTTCATGGCATTATCTGGTACCATATCTACTAAAAATTGTAAAGGACCACTACTTTTTTGCTTAGACGCTTCGGCTATTTTTGCTTGCACACCACCACTATTGGCATACGTTTCTGTTAGTTTTGTAATAGTTTCTTCTGAAATACCATCTCCTGGTTTTACCACATTTACCAATAATAAACCAATAGTAATGGCAATAACGGTAGTAAAAATATAGATTCCGATAGTTTTTAAACCAATATTCTTAAACTTAGAAATATCTTTTAAATCTGAAATACCTTTTACTAAAGAAGCAATAATTAAAGGAACCGCAATTAATTTTAATAATTTTACAAAAATACTTCCAAAAGGATTGATCCAATTGGCAACAAAAGTAGAACCACCGTCTATTCTTGTCATTAATAATCCAAAAAGGATACCGATAACCATTCCTATTAAAATCTTCCAGTGTAATGCTAGTTTCTTCATGTATTTCTTTAAAATTATTTTAGTTGTGAAAGATAAAAAAATAATTAAAAATTTAGGTGACTTTATTTGTATATTGTGTCATATTTTTAGAAAACATTCATATTAATTATTAAAAACATAAAAATGGCAGGTATATTAGACTTATTAAACAGTGATTTAGGAAAACAAATTGTTTCTGGTGTAGCAGGTTCTACAGGTAACGATGCGAGTAAAACAGGTAGTGCTTTAACAATGGCTTTACCAGTTTTAATGAAAGCAATGGAAAGAAATGCTTCTTCTCCTGAAGGTGCAGCTGGTTTAATGGGTGCTTTAACAGGTAAACACGATGGTAGTATTTTAGACAACTTAGGTGGTTTATTTGAAGGTGGTGTTGATGAGTCTGTGAAACAAGACGGAGCAGGAATTTTAGGTCATATTTTAGGTAGTAAACAACAAGGTGTTGAACAAGTTATAGGGCAAAAATCTGGTTTAGATGCTGGTTCTGTGGCAAACATTTTAAAAGTTGCTGCACCAATTTTAATGGGTGTTTTAGGAAAACAAAAACAAGAACAAAACATTAGTAATTCTGGAGATTTAACAGGTCTTTTAGGTGGTTTATTAGGTGGAAGTTCTGCGAATAACGATCAAAGTTTCTTAGAGAAAATTTTAGATGCTGATGGTGACGGAAGTGTAATTGATGATGTTGCAGGAATGGTTTTAGGAGGAAATAAGAGTAAAGGTGGCCTTGGCGGAATGCTTGGTGGGCTTTTCGGAAAATAAGTTTTCTACATTTTTAGATATAAAAAAGCTCAAACCTATGGTTTGAGCTTTTTTTATAAAGTTTAAGTTTTACTTTTTATAACAAGATTTGTAAATCTCTTCATACACAGGTAAAATACTTTCTAATGAAAATTGTTTTGTTTGTGCTTTTGCATTTTGCTTAAATTCCTCTAAAGTAGTATCGTCTTTAACAATCGAAATTGCATTTTTAGCCATATCATCAACATCCCCTAAGTTACTTAAATAACCTGTTTTACCATGAATGTTTACTTCTGGTAATCCGCCTGTATTTGTAGAAATAACAGCTGTACCTGCTGCCATTGCTTCTAATGCTGCCAAACCAAAACTTTCTGTTTGTGATGGTAATAAAAACACATCTGTATAACATAAAATTTTAGCAACTTCTGTGCTATTTCCTAAAAAGAAGACATCATCAGTAATTTTTAAATCTTTTACTAATTGTTCTGCTTTTGCTCTTTCTGGCCCTTCACCAATCATCAATAATTTAGAAGGAATTTCCTTTCTTACTGCGGCAAAAACCTTAATTACATCTTCTACCCTTTTTACAGGTCTAAAATTACTAACATGC
>JAHDHO010000094.1 GCA_020631275.1 Polaribacter sp.
TTGTTTTTCATGGTGGATCTGGTTCTACTTTAGAAGAAATTAGAGAATCTATTGGTTATGGTGTTATCAAAATGAACATTGATACAGATCTTCAATTTGCTTTTACAGAGGGTATTAGAGATTATATGCAAGGTAAAGCAGCGTACGTTGCAACACAAATTGGTAACCCAGAAGGAGATGACTTACCAAATAAAAAATATTACGACCCAAGAAAATGGTTACGTGAAGGAGAAATTACTTTTACAAACCGTTTAAAGCAGGCATTTCAAGATTTAAATAATGTAGATACTTTATAGTATTTATTACTAAATAAATTAAAAAGCATTTTGAATTATTTCAAAATGCTTTTTTTTATGAAAATTTCTAACTCAAATAGAATAATCACATAAAGAAGAAACTAGAATTAGAAAAAATCTTTTACATTTGTACTTCATATTTATTTTAAAATAGATATTTTATTTTAAGATATTAAATTAAAACAAACACATAACATGGCTTGGTTTAAAAGAACAGATAAAGGAATACAAACTTCTACAGAAGATAAAAAAGACACTCCGAAAGGTTTATGGTATAAAACACCTAGCGGAAAAATTATAGATACAGAAGAATTAAAAAGAAACCTATACGTTAGTCCAGAAGATGGTTATCATGTAAGAATAGGTAGTAAAGAATACTTCGAGTTGTTTTTTGATAACAATGAATTTAAAGAATTAAATGAAGGTTTAACTTCTAAAGATCCTTTAAAATTTGAAGACACAAAAAAATATCCAGAAAGATTAAAAGCTGCGCAAGCAAAAACAAAACTAAACGATGCTGTAAGAACAGCGGTAGGTAAGTCTTTGGGTAAAGATTTAGTTATTGCTGCCATGGATTTTGCTTTTATTGGAGGTTCTATGGGGTCTGTTGTAGGAGAAAAAATTGCAAGAGCTATCGATTATTCAATTAAGAACAACATTCCGTTTTTAATGGTTTCTAAATCTGGTGGAGCAAGAATGATGGAAGCATCTTTGTCTTTAATGCAATTGGTTAAAACTTCATCTAAGTTAGCGCAATTGGCTAAAGCAAAAATACCTTATATATCTTTATGTACAGATCCAACTACAGGTGGTACAACAGCTTCTTATGCAATGTTAGGTGATATTAATATTGCAGAACCAAATGCTTTAATTGCTTTTGCAGGACCAAGAGTTGTAAGAGATACAACTGGTAAAGATTTACCAGAAGGTTTTCAAAAATCTGAATTTGTTTTAGAACACGGTTTCTTAGATGCTATTTACGAGCGTAAAGACCTTAAAAAAGAAGTGAATTTATATATAGATTTAATACAGAATTTGCCAATTAGAAAAGAGGCAGTTGTTTAAAAAGAAAAACTTATTATAAAATAAAAAAACCAGCATTTGCTGGTTTTTTATTTTGTAATGGTTTGTTGTTTCTGTTAGAATCTCCACCCAACATTTACACCAAGCCTAGGTACAAGTATTGGCGAATCTGTGCCAAAAAGGTTTCTACCTAAACCACCATAAATATCTATAACCAAACCTCCTTCAGAAGAATATTTAGTTCCTATTGCTACACCTAAGGCTGCATCTGTATATTTTAAATCATAAACACCAGAATCTTTAACTGTTTCTGTTTTTCCGGAATTTATACCTACAAACCCTTCACCAAAAAAGTTCCATTGTGCATCTGCTGTAAAATAATGACGAAAATAAGGTGTAATCATTGTGTTTTCGTTATACCTAAAATCAATATCTTGTTTAGCTAAATTAAACAAAGCAGAAACCCCGAAAGAATTTTCTACACTAATGTAATTTTCATAAGAAAATTCTAAACTTCTTATAACTAAAGCATCGGCAACATCTAGCTTAATTTCTTGTTGAGAATATCCTAAGGAACTTACTAGAAGTCCCAGTATTAAAACTATTTTTTTCATGTTATTAATTTTTACAAATTTACTAAAAATATGATTGGTTAAAATCTGTAGCCTAAAGAAATACCACCTCTTGTAATTAAATCATTATTTAAACCTTCTTCGTTGTTACTATTATTAAATAAGTTTCTACCAACACCTAAATAAACCTCTGTAATAAAACCAGATTTGGTAACAAATTTCCCTCCTACAGAAATACCTAACGCAAAATCTGTCTCTACAATTGTATCATTATCATAAAAAAAAGAATAATCATCTTCATAAGTATTTAGCATACCAAAACCTTCTACAAAGAATCCTCTAGCGTATCTTGTTTCAGAAAAAAACCATCTATAATATGGTGTTAAAGAAAACTTCTTCGGAAAATACAAATCATCAGATACGTCGTTAAAATTGTAAAATAGATCGATACCAAAAGAAGAATCTTTGTTCAATAAATTTTCATAACTAAGGTTTAAAGAAGAGAATGCAATTAAACTAAAAGCATTCAGTTTAAATTCGTGTTTTTTATCATTGTCTTGCGGATACTTGAATTTCTCTTTTTCTTGAGCTGTTAATTGAATGCTTGTGCATACTAACAATACAAATAGAATGATTTTTTTCATATAATTTTTGGTTGATTTTTTTTCAAATGTATTAAAAAATTGCACGTAATTGCACACTTCCGGTATGTATGGTTTTAGAAGTTTCACTTTTTCGACCTAAATAGCTTAAATTTAAATTTAAAAAAGAATTTAATTTCCTATTTAAAAGTAGATTCCAAGTATAGTTCTTTCCTTCTTGTAAACCTTCTAACATTTGATAAGCTACAGGTGTATTTGCATCGCCTTTATAATCGTTTAAAAAGACGTTTAAACCTGCCGATATTTGATTTTTTTTAGAGCCTAAGTAAAAGTATTCAATTCCGAATTTATGTTGCTGTAAGGTTTCGAAATCTTCTAATGTATTTTCTTTATTTTTATAATGATAAAAAGCAGACAGTCGATTGTTTTGATTTTGTAAAAAACTTATTTTGGGTTGAAACTCATATGCATCTATAATGTAGTTTCTATTATCAAAATTTTCTGTAAGTAAATTATTTGTAGATTTTTTTCCTAATAAATTAAAAACCCAAAATGTTGCAAATTTATGAGTAAAATCTACTTGATGCATCTTAATTATATTTTCTTGTGTTCCTATAAAATATAATTGCTTGTTTCTTTGATTACCATAAGTGTAACTTGTACTGTACTTTTGTAGATTTTTGTTGAAATGTAAGCTGTTTCTTAAACTATAATTAAGACCTATTAAATTGTTTTCATCAAAATTAAAAGGATTAAAATTAAAAGAGTTTCCATTTCTAGCTTGTTCATTTTCGATGCTTAATAAACTTTCATTTTTAAAATGAGAAACTAATTTTTTAAATCCTTTTTGGATTTTCCATTGATTAAAATTTAGGTTGATAGTTTGTCTAAATTTTGCTTTTTGTGTAGCAATAAAACGAATATTTGGTTTTAAAATTCTTAAATAATTTGCTTGATCTTTAAATTCGGCAATTTCAAATTCATCAAAATCTTGTACGCCATCATTGTTGTAATCTATCCAAGTATAAAAACCAAAACCCGGCTCTGTCTTAATGTAAATATACTCTTGCCTTGCAACATTACCAGAAGAGGTTTCGTAAAGTGTGCTTAGATTTACAAAGTTTTTAAATAATTTTTGATTGAAAAGAACTCTTGAGTTTAAAGATTTTTCATCGTTAGTAAAAGCATTATTAGTAAGTCTGTAATTTGCATAAATAGCTAAATTTGTACTTTTATTTTTGATTAGTTTGCTGTTTATATAAAAAGATTTTCTATTGTTAATTTCTGTGAAAGCATTCGATTTAATACTATCATTGTTTCTGTAGTTAAAACCAATTTTAGCAAATACTTTTGTGGTATCTCCTAAGCCAAAATAGGTTTCAAACTCTTTAAATCTATGACTTGTATTTGTGTAGGCATTAGTCTCGGTAAGTTTTCTGCTGTTGGTTTCGATATTTGTAAAAGCACCTAACCAACTTTTTTTAAACGAATGCTCTACAATAGCTTTAGCTCTTAAAAAGGTGTTATTTTCTATTGTTGATGTGTTGTTAAGTAAACTAGCGTTTACAAAAAAAGAAGTTTTTTTATGGTTTATTTTTGATGCAAGAACATGCTTATTACCATTATAAGTGTTTAAGTAATTTAGGTTTTTAAAACTGTATAAAATATAATCGTTGTTTTTATTTTGAATATTAATTTCTGATTGAAAATAGTTTTTAGTGGCGTTGTTTGTTAGTAAATTCCAATCTCTATTAAATTCTATAGATTCCCAACGTTGTAACGTTTTAAAGTTTTGGTGTGCATATTCGTGATTAAATTTACTTGTTAATTGCCAATTACGGTCTATTAAAACTTGTTCCCAACCAATTTTTGCAGCCAAACCTGTATTCTCGCCATTATCTAAATTAGAAAATAAATTAGCGTCATTGTTACTAACAGCAATTTCTGAAGTTATTTTGGTATTATTAGAAGAATCATAATTCGATTTTAAAACAAATATTTGCGATTTTGTTGGCGGAATTAATCTTGTTATCGGTGCATAATCACCTTGATTTACACCTACATAATTATATATTGTACCAATTGCTGTTGTGTTGTCTATAGCATAATCACCATTATTAGCACCAACATTTGTAAATGTAACAAAATACAATTCTTCATTTTCATCTTCAGAATATTCAAAATTTTCTACAGCACCATTTATAACTTTTCGGTATAAAATCTTATTTTCATCATAAGTATCTAAATAGGCACTTTCTGCTAACATTAAATCTTTATTATTACCTGCATTTGCTAATATTTCTTTTTGAGTATCTGTTAATACTTGTTGTACTGGTTGATTTTTAGCGTCGTTTTCGCTGTAAAAAAAACTATTAATTTTTAATTTTTCGGTTTTATAATCAATAGATTCATAAGTAATAAAACGGGTGTAATTTCTAACAGAATATTGAAAATCGATTGTAATTCTCATATCATTAGTAATAGGGTAGGTGGTGTTAAAAGTTATTTCACCTAAATTGTAATCAATTTCATAATCTTTATTTTCTCCTCTTTCAATTTTAATTCCGTTAACATATACTCTTTCACTACCCGCAATTATAAGAATATTCGATTCGTTGTTTGTTCCAATAATTTTATAAGGTCCTTGGTTTCCTTCATTACCAACAATAGAAAATGTTGTGAATTTTCCTCGTACAATTGCACCAGAAGCACCAACTTTTAAATTATCAGAAATTTTGGCTTCTACCTCTAAACCAGATACTTGTTTTGTAAAAGGAGCAAAGAAACTTTGAGTATTGCTTAAGGATAAATCACCAGCTTTTACTCGCCAATCATCAGTAAACATTTCTATAAATATTCTATCGAAATCACTTATTTTTTGTGAGTATCCGTTTTCTTGAATCGGAATGTTAGTATCCCAAATATTAGCTCTTAAAGTTACTTTTTCTGATAATTTACCAGAAATTTCTAAATCTAATGCTGCGTTGGTAACCGTATTTTGGTTGTTACCAGAGGTAATTCCTCTAGAGATGAAACCTTTGGTTTGTAAACCATCGAACAGTTTAATTTCTGATGATTCTTTATTAGTTGTTAAACTATATAATTTGCTAGTATTACTTCTATTAGGTACAATTAAGCTATCGTTGTAATTCGAATAAACTCTTGTTAAAAATTCTGGGTATCGAAAGTATTGTATGGTAATTTCTGAATATATTTTTGAATTTAAGATTAAAAGAGCCTTATTAAAATTAACTTGATAGTTGGTAGTATCTATAGCTTTAAAATCTTTGTTTAAAACTTTAAATTTTTGTGGATTTATGGCAATCGAATCAAATTTTATAGAATCTTTTTTAACAGTAAGTTTAATAGATCTATAATTTGAAGAACCCGTTTGTGCTTGGGTAAAATACCCAATTAACAAAAAGAAAAAAAAGAGATTTTTTTTAAACATTTACAAACTATACGTTGTTAACGTAAAAATAAGATTTTTAATATCTTGTAAAGAAATTAAAATAACGATTGCTGTTTTACTGGGTTTTCGTGTGCTAACAACCACTTTTTTCTCCAGATTCCGCCAGCATAACCTGTTAAAGAACCATCAGAACCAATTACACGATGACAAGGAATTACAATCCATAATGGGTTTTTACCATTTGCAGCAGCAACAGCTCTAATTGCTTTTACATCGCCTAAAAACTTGCTTTGTTGTAAATAAGTTCTGGTTTTACCATACGGAATGTCTAACAAACTTTTCCATACTTTTTTCTGAAAATTGGTTCCTCTTGGGTTAACAGTTAAATTAAAACTAGCTCTTTTGCCATTAAAATATTCTTCTAACTGTAAAACACATTCTTGTAAACATTTTGGTGTTTTTTGTTGTAATATTTCTAGTGAAATTTCATCATCATTTAAGACAGAAACAGATTGTATTCCGTTTGTATCGCCCATAATTTTTGCAATGCCAATTGGTGTTTTGTAATATGTAATTTCAGTTTTTAACATTAGACGCCAAATACGGCTTTCGAGTTTTGAGTTGTTATTTCAGATATTTCTTTAAATGAAATTCCGTAGATGTCTACTAATTTATCAATAACATTTGTAATATAAGCACTTTCGTTTCTTTTTCCTCTGTAAGGAGTTGGTGCTAAATATGGCGAATCTGTTTCTAAAACAATGTGTTGTAAATCTATTTCATTTAAAAATTTATCAATTTTACCGTTTTTAAAAGTAGCAACACCGCCAATACCTAATTTCATGTTGTAAGAAATTGCTTTTTCTGCTTGTTCTTTTGTGCCTGTAAAACAATGAAAAATACCTCTTAAATCTTCGCCTTTTTCTTCCTCTAAAATTTCGAAAATTTCATTAAAAGCATCTCTACAATGAATAACAATAGGCAATTTTTTTTCTTTTGCCCACTTAATTTGAGTTCTAAAAGCCTCTTGTTGTTGTTTTAAAAAGCTTTTATCCCAATATAAATCGATACCAATTTCTCCTATTGCATAGAAATCTTTTTTATCAATCCATTCTTTAACATGTAATAATTCATCTAAATAATTTTCTTTTACAGAAGTAGGATGAAGGCCCATCATTAAATAAACATCTAAAGGATATTCTTCTTCTAGCTTTAACATACTTTCTGTATAACTAGAGTCTATTGCAGGTATAAAAAAACTAGAAACACCAGCGTCTTTTGCGCGTTGAATCATTTCTTTTTGATCTTCGTTAAACTGGCTAGAATATAAATGCGTGTGCGTATCTGTAATCATTATTATTTCTGATAATTTTTAGCAAAATTACAAATTAATACAACGTTTAAGACTTGTTGTAAAACATTTTATAAAACGTACCTTTGCATAAAATTTTATAAGATGACTTTTGAAGATTTAGATTTATCAAATCAATTACAATATGCAATAGACGATTTGGGGTTTACAACACCAACGCCAATTCAAGAACAAGCATTTTCTGTGGTAAGATCTGGTAAAGATGTTGTAGGAATTGCGCAAACTGGTACAGGTAAAACCTTTGCTTATATGTTGCCGATTCTTAGAGATTTAAAATTTTCGAAACAACAACATCCTAGAATCCTAGTTTTAGTACCAACAAGAGAATTGGTTTTACAAGTTGTAGAAGAAATAGAAAAACTATCTAAATACATAAATACGCGTGTTTTGGGGGTTTATGGTGGTACAAATATCAACACACAAAAACAAGCAATCTTGCAAGGTCAAGACATTATTGTGGCAACACCTGGTAGATTGTATGATTTGGCTTTAAGTAATGCTTTAAAGTTAAAATCAATACAGAAATTGGTAATTGATGAGGTAGATGTAATGTTAGATTTAGGTTTTCGTTTTCAATTGATGAACATTTTTGATGTAATACCAGAAAGAAGACAAAACATATTGTTTTCTGCTACTATGACAGAAGATGTAGATGCTTTAATTTACGATTTCTTTAAAAATCCTACCAAAATATCTGTTGCAGTAAGCGGAACTCCGTTAGACAATATTGAACAAGTTTCTTACAATATACCTAACTTTTTTACTAAAGTTAATTTATTACATCATCTTTTAAGAGACAAAGAAACGTATAATAAAGTATTAATATTTGTAGGTTTTAAAAGAACTGCAGATTTACTTTTTAAACATTTAGAAGAGGTTTTTAACGACGAAATGTGTGTTATTCACTCTAATAAAACACAGAATTATAGAATACGTTCTATTAGACAATTCGACGAAGGAAATAATAGAATTTTGTTAGCTACAGATGTGATGGCTCGTGGTTTAGATTTTGACAATGTTTCTCATGTAATTAATTTTGATACGCCAGATTTTCCAGAAAATTACATGCACAGAATTGGTAGGACTGGTCGTGCAGAAAAAGCGGGTAAAACATTATTATTTTCTACGGAAAAAGAGCAGGAAGCCAAAGAGCAAATAGAAACTTTAATGGATTATACCATTCCGGTTTTAGAATTGCCAGAAGAAGTCGAAATTTCTAAATTATTAACAGAAGACGAGCGCCCAAGAGAAGATCAAGGTATTTCTAAAAATAGAACAGGTTTAGAATATGTACCAGGACCTGCATTTCATGAAAAAAGTGAGAAGAACAGTAAAGTGAATTTAGGCGGTTCTTACAGAAGAGAAATTGCAAAAAAATATAAAAAGCCTAAAACAAGAGGAGATAAAAATTACAACAAACGCAATAAGAAAAAATAATGCAAGTTTTAACAGCACAAGAATTGCACAATTTGGCCATGAATATTGTTGGTGAAAAATTACAAGAAATGGGCTATGAGTTTCAAGCTATAAATAGTCAATTAAAAAGGCATCCTCAATTTGTATTATTTAAAAAAGGAGAACCAACAATTTTTGTATTAGTAAAAGCTACTAAAAATCTTCAAAATCCAAACGAATACGATGTTTTATGGATGGAAACTTTTAAAAACCATGCAAGAAAACAAAACGCTAAAGTTTGGTATGCTGGTGTGGGAATAGCAAATGCAGAAAGTGTAGATAGTCCAGTTTTTAAAGATCAACCTTACTATGTTGCTTTTGATAATTTTGTAAAGATATTAGAATAGAAAATATTTCATAAAAAACGCCACATTAATTGTGGCGTTTTTTTATGACTAATATTTAGTTTTTAAGGATTAGTAGACCATAAAGCAGCGCTTTTTAGCATTGCTCTTCTTGGTAGCTTTAACCCGCTAACAATTAATTCTGCAAAGTCTTCTGGTTGCAAAACGCTATCTTCAGAATCTTTATTTGCAATTCCTAATTCTACAGACATATCCGAAGCAATAGTACTTGGTGTTAATGTACAAACTCTTATGTTGTTTTTTCTTACTTCTTTCATTAAAGATTCTGACATACCAATTACCGCAAATTTAGACGCAGAATATGCAGAAACATTTGCATTACCATTTAATCCGGCAGTAGAAGCAACATTTATAATATCTCCTTTATTTTTTTCTATTAGATAAGGCAAAACTTCTTTAGTAACATAATACATGCCCATAACGTTGGTTTGTATTATCTGTTCCCAAGTTTGTACATCCATTTCGGTAAAAGAACCAAAAGCAGCAATACCAGCATTATTTACTAAAATGTCTACACCATTTAATTTTTCGATAAGTAGTTTTATTCCTTCTTGCACTTCAGTATAATTACCAACATCAAAAGCTGCGTAAGTTGCTTTTACACCAATTTTTTCAATTTCTTTTACAGCTACTTTTAATGCCGATTCGTTTCTACCTGTAATTGCAATATCTACGCCTTCTTTAGCTAAAGCTAATGCTGTTGCTTTACCTAAACCTCTGCTTCCGCCAGTAATAATTGCTTTTTTGCTTGATAAATTTTCCATTTTTCTATTTTTTAAAATTTGATAAAATAAAAAACCACTCAGAAGTTGAGTGGTTTTAGTATGTTAAAAGAACGATGTATTATTTAGCATCTTGCTCTAATAAATCAAAAAATTGATTTAATTTAGGCATGATAATAATTTTTGTTCTTCTGTTTTTTGATTTGTTTTCTGCAGAATCGTTAGGAGCTAAAGGAATGTATTGACTTCTACCTGCAGCAATTAATCTTTGTGGTTTTACACCATACTTATATTGTAAAATTCTAGTAATAGATGTTGCTCTTAAAGCAGATAAATCCCAGTTATCTTGAATTAAATCCCTTTTTATTGGTGTAGAATCTGTATGACCTTCAATCATCACTTCCATTTGAGGTTGATCGTTTACAACTTTAGCAATTTTTTCTAAAACAGTGTAAGCACCATCAGTTACATTATAACTACCGCTCTTAAATAATAATTTATCAGAAATAGAAATAAATACAACTGTTTTTTCTACGTTAACTTCAATGTCTTTATCTTGAATACCTTCTGTTAAGTTTCTAGTTAAGTGGTATTTAATTGCTAGGTTTAACGAGTCTTTTTGAGTCATCGCTTTTCTAACACCGTTAATGTATTTATCTTTTTCACTTAATTGAGAAATTACACTTTTAATATTATCTGAAGAAGATTGGGTTAAAACCGTTAAGTTTTCTACTTGCTTTAAAGCAGTTTTCTTATCGTCTTTTAAATATTTAACTTGTTCTGTTAAAGCAAAAATCTTTCCTTCTTCTTTTTCCTTTTCAATTAAACATTTTTGTAAATTAGTCTTTACAGCTAATAATTCC
>JAHDHO010000238.1 GCA_020631275.1 Polaribacter sp.
TTAGATACAATTTCATAAGCTCTTTCTGGAGATAAAAATTCTTGCAAAACTGTTAGTTCTATAGTCGGATTGATATCTTTTAATCTTTCTGCTAAAACCGTTACTTTTGGCTTACCAATTGTAGAGTTTAAAGCTGGTAATTGTCTGTTTTTATTTGTTTCATCAAAAACATCACCATCTACAATTGTCATTTTATTTACACCTGCTCTAGCTATAAATTCTGCTGCATAAGAACCAACACCACCTAAACCAACTACTAAAATATTGGCATTTTTTAATTTTTCTAAACCTTCTTTTTGCACCAATAACTCCGTGCGCTCTAACCAACTCATTAAATAAATATATTTTTAAAATTTTGCTCTACTTGTTTTTGAAGTTCTGTTACTTCAATATTTTTAATTTCTGATGCTTTTTTGTAAACATCAAAAATAGTCACATCGTCATTATCTGTTTCTAAAAGAATAGCGTTTAATGGTAATTTTTTAAAAACCTCTGCTACTTTATTTCTATTGATAATTGCCTTTCCAAAAGACAGTATAATTCCGTTTTTAAGACAACTTTCTGCAAGTTGCAAGCTTTTATTAAATCCGTGAAACACCCAAACCTGTGTAGGTTTTAATGTTTTTTTTAACTCAATTATTTCTTGATGTGCCTTAACACAATGAATTATTAACGGCTTTTTATATTTTTCTGACAATTGAATTTGTTTGACAAATACTTCTTTCTGAGTTTGAAAATCGACCTCTGTTAATTTATCTAAACCACACTCTCCTATAGCTAAACAATTTTTATGCTGTATCTTTTCTTCTAAAACAGTAAATTGTGTGTTAAGTGTTTTTACTTTAATAAACCAAGGATGAATACCAATTGAAAATGGATGCGAAAAATTTTCTGATACAGGATATTTATTTACAACAGACAAAACATTTTCTTCTTTAGAAAAAGTATGCGTATGTGCATCGAAATAATTCATCAAAACTATTCTTTATTTTTAGAATCTATGATAATTGTAACTGGACCATCATTTAAAAGTGCTACTTTCATATCTGCACCAAACTCACCTGTTTGCACTTGTTTATCGATATTTTTTTGAAGAGTTTTTACAAAGTTTTCGTACAACGGAATTGCAACATCTGGTTTTGCAGCTTTAATATAACTTGGCCTATTTCCTTTTTTGGTCGAAGCATGCAAAGTAAACTGACTTACAACGATTACGTCGCCTTCAGCATCTAAAAGAGACTGATTCATTACATCGTTTTCATCATTAAAAATTCTAAGGTTTGTAATTTTACGCACTAACCAATCGATATCTTCTTGCGAGTCTTCGTTTACAATACCAACT
>JAHDHO010000095.1 GCA_020631275.1 Polaribacter sp.
CGGAGATATTTTTAATACCTCTTCTGATACATTCTTTATAAAACTTGTAAAAGCATCACTTTTAATACCTAATAATAACCCAGGATTTGTACAAAACTGGCCCGTACCTAAAGTAATAGAACCTGCATAAGTTTTAGCAATGTCTGCTTGTCTATTTTCTAATGCATTTGGTAAAATTATAACCGGATTTATACTACCCATTTCAGCAAAAACAGGAATAGGTTCTGCTCTTTTAGAAGCCAAATCTAATAAGGCTCTACCTCCTTTAATACTTCCTGTAAAAGCAACAGCTTTTACTTTGGGGTGTGCCACTAATTGTTGCCCAACTTCTATGCCGCTAGCATTTAAATTAGAAAACACACCATTTGGCATTCCTGTTTTTTCAGCAGCTTTAATAATTGCAGATGCTACTAATGTTCCTGTACCTGTGTGCATTGGGTGCGCTTTTACAATAACCGGACAACCAGAAGCTAAAGCTGCAGCCGTGTCTCCACCGGCAGTAGAAAAAGCCAAAGGAAAATTACTGGCACCAAAAACAACAACAGGCCCTAAAGGAATTAACATTTTTCTGATATCAGATTTTGGCATAGGCGCTCTATTAGGTTGTGCAGTATCTATAGTTGCTTCAACCCAAGAACCTTCTGCAACTAAATTAGCAAAACTTTGCAATTGCCCTATTGTTCTGCCTCTTTCTCCTTTTGCTCTGGCTTCTGGCAAACCTGTTTCTAGGCAATACGTTTTTATCAATTGATCATCTAAGGCTAAAATTTCGTCTGCAATTGCATTTAAAAACTCCGCTTTTTTAATTCCAGAAACGGTTCTATATTCTTTAAAGGCTTTTGTGGCTAAATTTACTGCGTCATCAATTTCTTTTGTTGTGGCTTCTGTAAAAACAGTGCTATTTTCTGCGTTTAATTCCGGATTAAAGGTTTTGTATGTTTTGGTTCCGTTGGCAGATAATTGGTTGCCTATATAGTTTTTTCCTGATATCATTTTTACTTATTTTTTGAATTTTTTTGTCATTTTTATAACTCTCTGGTTCCCTTATTTTTGCACTAGCTTTGATTAAAATACTACCTTAAGATGAACAACCTTTTCTCATTAAAACTCTATAATTATCATGTACGTTTTATAAGGTTTGCATGTTGTTTACTATAAAGATGAAGCTCTCTCTTTTTTTTAATTTTAAAAGGAATCACCTAATAAACCTAAAACATCTAGTCTTTCTTTTGCTAATAAATATCTTGCACGCACATCATTAATTTGCTGTTGGGTTAATTTCTTACCATAAGTTCGAAGTCCTCCATCTACATCATTATGATGAATTCCCATGGCAAGCTTAAGATATTCCATAAGCAGTGGCTGAGCATCTAGATAGGATAAAGAATTTAAAGCCTGCGAAATTTTAATTGCCTCTGCCCACTCTCCGTTTACAACATATTCTTGCATCGTAATACTTGCTTTTGGAAAAATAGTACCCACACCAGTAATACCACCACTGGCTCCTGCAAGTCCTGCGTATACAGTAACGGTGTCTACACCCGCCAATATTTTTAAGTCTTTGTTTTCTAACAACAACGTTTCAATGATTGAAACATCTATTGTTGATATTTTAAGAGCAGCAACTTTAGGAAGCACAGATAGTCTTCTTAAGAGATCTGTTGAGAGCGCATGATAACCTGCTGCATCAGGATTGTTGTACGGCATAATTGTTACGCCTACCTCTTTTGCTGTTGTTTCAGAAAGGGCATAATACTCATACATTTCTTTTTCAGAAGGAACCGCCTTTGTTGTTGGTGGCATAACCATAACGGTATCAACGCCCACTATAGCAAGTCCTTCTACAATTTTAGCAAGTTCTTCTTTAGTTGCTGCTGCGGCTCCACTAATCAACGGAACATTGAATTCTTTAGCAACCATAGAAAGGGATTTAAGTAAAGAAAAACGTTGCTTTGTACTTAAGTAGCTGTTTTCACCTAAGGTACCAGAACCAACAAGTCCGCTCATTCTGCTTCCGTTTTTTCCTTGCGCTTTTAAAATACTTGCAGCCTGTTTTTGTGTGGCATCAAAGTCTATTTCAAAAGCACCAGACTTTGTTTCTTTCAACCATGTAAACACAGCTGGCATTACTCCATTCCATTGTATACTCATAATTTTATTTTTATTGTATGTAAAATTAAAGAGTTCACAAACACTTAAATAAGATTAAATTACTCATTTTAGATACTATATTATCCTTAATAAGGTATAATTTTGTATTATTGAATAATTTTAGATTAGAATACAACTATTGAAAATGAAAGTTTTACCCTTTAAAATTCCGAAACCAGAAAACAATGCGCTAATTTACCAAGAGGATATAGAGGTTGTATTTTATGACAAATTACATCAACATGACGAAATTCAAATTAGTTATATTAAAAAAGGGAAAGGCACTTTATTAGTTGGAGATAAAGTTTCTAGCTATTCTGAAAATGATATTTTTATTATTGGAAGTAATTTACCACATGCATTTAAAAGTGATAAAAATACAAATGAGACCTCTAAAATGTTGAGTTTATTTTTTACAGAAGCATCTTTTGGAGATGCTTTTTTTGAATTGAATGAATTAACAGAAATAAAACATTTTTTATCTAAAACTTTACCAGGTTTAGAGATTAAAACCAATAAAAAAAATATTATAAAAAACTTTCTAAAACTAAAAGATACCTCTAAATTAGAACGATTTATTTTGTTTTTAAAAATACTAAAGGTTTTTTCTAAAGCAAAATCAACACCTCTTTCAACGTTTGTTTATCATAAAAAATATTCTGATATTGAAGGGAAAAGGATGCGGGATGTATTTGATTTTACATTAGAAAATGCTTATCAAAAAATAACTTTAGACGATGTTGCAAGTGTTGCTAACATGACAAAAAATGCTTTTTGTAAATATTTTAAAAAACGAACCAATAAAACTTTTGGTAGTTTTTTGATAGAGTTACGGATAGAAAATGCTTGTAAATTATTAAATACGGATAAAGATTTATCTATTAACGAAATTGCTTTTAAATCTGGGTTTAATAATATCTCTAATTTTAACAGGCAATTTAAAATGTTAAAGCATATGTCTCCCAATACATTTAGAAAGACAACACTATAAATATTAAAGATATAAAAGTTACAAATACTAAAAGCAATTTTTTAGGTATTATACCAAAATTGTGGTGCCGTTAGCAGATTTATTTTTGTTTTCGTCAAAATAAAAATCTATTCGGCCAAGATTAATACCATAAGCACCAACCTGATTTACTAATATGTTTTTATCATCTAAATTTTTAACTATTGTTGGTTTTGGTAAAAAGGTATGTGTATGTCCGCCAATAATTAAATCGATGTCTTTGGTTGCTTTTGCTAAGTTTAAATCAGAAATTTTAGTCGGATTATTTTTATAATAGTATCCTAAATGAGATAAACAGATAATCAAATCGCAGTTTTCTTCGTTTTTAAGCCTTTTAGTAATGTCTTGTGTAATTTCTATAGGATCTAAATAGCCAGTTTCTTTGTACATTTTTTTGCCTACCAATCCTTCAAGCTCAATACCTAAACCAAAGATTCCTATTTTAATATCATCTTTTACAATAACTTTATAAGGTTTTACATGCGTATCTAAAACGGTATTTTTAAAATCGTAATTTGCAGACACAAAATCGAATTTAGCATTGGGCAATTGTTTGTATAAACCTTCTATAGAATTGTCAAAATCATGATTTCCAATGGTTGCCACATCATATTTTAACATACTCATAAGCTTAAACTCTAGCTCGCCACCAAAATAATTAAAATAGGGTGTACCTTGAAAAATATCACCTGCATCTAAAAGCAACGTGTTTTTATTTTCTTGTCTAATTTTTTCTATAATGGTTGCTCTTCTTGCCACTCCACCTCTATTTGGGTTTCTGCTGTGATCAGCATCAAAAGGCTCTATATGGCTATGTGTATCGTTGGTGTGTAAAATAGTTATTTGTCTTTGTGTATTACCAGATATTAAAGGAATCGCCAAACTATCTACCATGGATAATGCAGCTGCACCGCCTAATTGTTTTATAAAGTTTCTTCTTTTCATAATTATAAAGTTACACGGTTATCTATAGTGGCTTTTATGGTATCTGTTTGTTGAAAATAATGGATAATTGCATCTCTAACCTTATAATCAATTTTAGTAAGTTGAATAGGGTTTTTAAAGAAGTTCATACGATCTCCACCACCTTGTAAATAATCTGATGTTAAAACATTATAGGTTTTATTTTTATCAAAATTTTGCCCTTTAATTTGTAAGCTATAAGCATCTTTTTTGATGTGTAATGCAACTTCTTTAGATAAAGGATGTGCACTTTTAGAATCTATAAAATACGTTACTAATTCTTCAATTTTAGCACCAGATAGTTGTACTACAACCAATTCGTTTTCGAAAGGCATTAAATTAAAAGCATCTTCTTGTGTTACATTTCCTTTAGAAATTATAGCACGTAAACCGCCGTTGTTAAACATTGAAAAATCAATTTCTGAGCCTGTTTTATCTTTAAAAATAGCGTTTGCCATCTCATAGCACATATCTGCCATTAAATTACCTAGATTGCTTTGTCTGTTTTCGCTTTTTTTAGTAAAATTATAAGGAGCATAACTCAATACTTTTTCCATTTCACCAATCATTTTTCTAGAATATGGTGCTATAATACTATCAATTTTTGCTGATGATGCTATGGTACTATCAATCGCAATATTTTTAGCAGTAATTTTTGTAAGGTTATTTTCTGTCTTTTTACAAGCTGTAAGCAACAGAAATAAACATATTAAATTGATAAATTTCATTTGAGTAGTGTTGGTTATTTTAAAAATCTAAAATTATACTATTTAATCAATATTTAAAATACAATTATCAAAATGTTTATGTTAAAAAAAATAGAAATAATAAACACTTAAATCACTTATTGAAATTCTCTATTTGATGAAGTCGATTCATTTTTTCAATTAGATCTCCTTTTATAGCAACAACGGTTGGTTTTGGTATATTGTCTTTGTCAAAAGGCCATTTACTAGTTGGATTTTTTAAGTCTTTTGTTTGTTCTCCGGGATGTTGAACACTTAAAAACAAGGTTTTTCCGTCGGGAGAAAACCAAGGTCCTGTTAGTTCTGCATCTGTTGGTGCCGATGCTACTCTAATTACTTTGCCTGCATCTTTACCAAGTCTTGGTATTACAAAAAGACTATTATTTTTAAAAGAAAGATATGGTTTACCCGCTTTGTTCATTGAACTACCAGACATATCAGAGGTAATCCATAAATTACCAGACATATCAAAAGCTAAATTGTCTGGGCAAGAAAAACCGTTTTCTTCTCCTCCTACCAAATACGTAGATGCTTTGAAGTTTAAGGCATCAAAAGCATTGTTTTTTTCTTCTATTTTTAATATGGAACCATGGTAATCACCTTTAGGTTTATTATTGGTTAACGTAATAAAAATATTACCAGAAATAGGGTCTATTTCTATATCTTCTGGTCTATTTAAAGGGGTAGCTCCTAAAATTTTTGAAGCTTCTCTTGCTCTAATTAATACTTCTGTTTGATCTTTAAATTTACTTTTTAACAAAGGTTGATTATCCCAATCTAATGCTAACCATTCTCCTTTTATAGTATTGGCTACATATAAAGTACCTTCTTTTAAAGAACCGGGTTTCGAAGATATAAATTTATACAAATGCTCATCATTTCTATCATCTGCAGTATATGCTACCACACGTTTGTCTTCTAATTCAAATAAAGTACAACATTCATAGGCAAATCTACCAAGTGCTATATGTTTTTGAGCTGAACCATCTTTTGGATTTACTTCTACAACCCAACCATAATGTTCTGGCGGATAATCATAATGGTTTTCCCATTGGTTATAACTTGGTACGTGAGATGGTTTATTAAACTCATCATATTTGGTTTCCCCCCAGAAACCATCATAATTTTCTTCGCAAGTTATAAAGGTTTTCCATGGAGTTATTCCGCCAGAACAATTACTATTGGTTCCTATTACGCTTGTTTTTCCTTTAATGGGAAAATCCCAATTTAATGCTATAGGTGTTTTTGCGGTAATACGTCTATTATATGCATCATTTTGTACTACATTCCAGATGCCGTTTTCTTCTTTAATTCTAACAATAGTACCGCCAACGTTGTACATTTCTTTGTCAACTTGCGCTTTGGTTTTAGCAATAGTGTTATATTTATTATAATTTGATACAAATAAAGGGTTTACATATTCGTGATTTACCCACAGCAAGCCATCTTTAGGATTGTTGTCGTCTAGAGGTATAAAACAAGTAAAATCATTATTAAATCCGAAGGTATCTTTAGCATTAATTTTGTCTCCCCATTTTATTACAGAATGATAATTTAGTCCTTTGGCTAATAATAAATCGTCTTTTTTAGAAGGGTTAATTCCTTTTAAAGTTAATTTACTTAATTCTTTTAATCGTTTTTTAGAAATGTCTTTAAAATTTTTTGTAGGTGTTGTAAGATTACCGCAACTAGTTAAGAATTGTGGTGCTATAACAGCACCTATACTTAGTTTTCCTACAAATGAAATAAATTTTCTTCTGTTATAATGCATATTATTATGTATAAAACTTTTTAACCAATGTTTTAATTAAAATTATATTTTTTTAAGCAGATTAAATCCGGATAAAAATTTTTAAATTTATGTTCTAAATTATGATAAATTTTACCATTAATTTTTACAGATTTAACGCCAACTTTTTCTAGTTTTGTTTTTAATTCTTTTATTTTTAAATTTAAATAATAAGATAAAAGTATACTTTGATTTATACCTCTAAAAGAACACATTTTAGAATTGTTCTTTTGTTTTTTTATTTCTGAATATAATGTGTTTAAACCTCTTGTAGTAATAAAGTTTTGCTTTTCTATAGCATCAGAAATAATATTGTTTTCATTAGATAAAACAAAAAATATTTTTTTCAATTTATTTTTTAGTACTAACTTTTTAATAGCTTCTAGGTTTTCTTTATTAAATCGAACAGAGTTGCCTAAAGATGTATAAAAATAATGGTTGTTGTTATACGTTTTATTAATTACACTCTCTAGACAATCTGTAGGACATACAAGAAAAAGACATTTTTGCATTATGTTACTGCATTCATTTTATAAGGAAAAGAAGAATGATGTACATCAATTTTTAATTTACCATCAATTAACTTGTAACCAAAAGTATATTCTACTTTAGCATCATCACCATTTAAATCAGTAAAAAAATAATTACCCATTGCAATGGCACGCTTTTCTTCTAAAATTAAGTTTGTATTTTCAAAACGAACATTTGTCCATGGTTGTATTGCAAAACCATTATCTTCTTCACAAGCACGGTTTTCGCCAGCAATAAAATAAGAAAGAGCTTTTTCTTTTGTTGGTCTAAATTGTTCTATTTCGCATTTTGTAGGTTTAAATAAAACGGGTCCGTTTTTAAAAGAATATAAATCGTTTAAAAAACTATTAGCAAAGGCTTCACATTCTGTTCTATCATTTTTTAAAGATCCAATTTTTACAACTCCACTACCCCAATTATCTTGAGCTTTTAATACTTCTTTTTTTGATATCATCATTATAATTTTTGTTGAGTAATTATTTTTAAAAATTCATTTCGCGTTTCAGAATTGGCAAATTTTCCGCCATATTCTAAACTAGTTGTATAACTATTTTGATCTTTTATGCCTCTAGATGATACACATAAATGTTTGGCTGTTACAGACACAATTACATCTTCTGTGTCTAAAATTTCTTGTAAATCGTTTAGAATTTGTAATACTAACCTTTCTTGAACTTGTGGCCTTCTTGCGTAATAATCTACCAATCGATTTATTTTAGATAAACCAATTACTTTGCTTTTTGGTATGTAAGCAACATTAGCATAACCTATAATTGGTAAAAAATGATGCTCGCATGCAGAATCTATAGTAATGTTTTGCTCTACAAGCATTTTTTTATACGCGTATTTATTATCGAAGGTTGATATTTTAGGTTTGTTGGCAGGATTTAATCCGTAAAAGAGTTCTTTAACGTACATTTTTGCAACACGATAAGGAGTTCCAGATAAACTATCATCCATTAAATCTAAACCAATTTCTTCCATTATTTTTTTAAAATGATATGAAATGTTTTCTATCTTTTCTTCATCGGTTTTTACAAAAGCATCTTCGCGTAATGGTGTTTTTATGTTTGAAGAGAAATGGTTATTTCCTATAATCTCAATTTGATTTTTATTATTCATTAATACAGCATTTATCTGTTTTACATTTACAATGTTTTCTATTATAAAGGTGTAGAAATACCAAAACCAAAGTTGGAAAATAAATTACAAATTCTGGTATTGGCATTAATTCTAATTTTTCATTAATTATTACAGTAAATAAACCCAACCAACTCATCCATAACAATGGCTTAATTTTCTGCAAATCTGTTGATTTAGCTGTCCAATAAACAGCTAAAAAAGAAATAGTTAAAAATAGATAATCTAAAGATTTCCAAAGTGAAGAAAAATTATCAGGATATTTAAATATTTTAGTTTGACCGATAAAAAGCAACGGTGTTGCGATACAGTGAACTAGGCATAATGAACTAGCATATGTGCCTAATAGGTCAGATTGTTTTTTTAATAATATCATTTCATTTCTTTGTTAATACAACTCAGTTGCAAATGTAGAAATATTATTTGTTACTGCAACTAAGTTGCGTTATATTTGTTTTATGGGAATAATTAGAAAAACTAAAACTGTAGAAATTTTATTAAATGAATTTAATAAAAATGAAGTGGCAATTTCTGCAAAAAAGCTAATAGATAGTTTAGGTAATACTATAAATAAAACAACTATTTACAGAGTGTTAGATAAGTTAGAAGATGACGGAGTTTTACATTCTTTTTTAGGGAAAGATGGTTTAAAATGGTATGCAAAATGTAATGGTTGTTCTTCATCTAAACATACAGACATGCATCCTCATTTTCAATGTTTAAGTTGCGGAAAAGTAGATTGTATTTCTACAAATGTTGTTTTACCAAACATACCGAATAGACAAATTGAATTTTCTCAATTATTAATTCAAGGTAAATGTGAGGTTTGCTGTGCTTAGATTTTAGAAAATTTAAATATTTAAAATGTAAACAAAATGTTTGTTGTATTTTGCAAGCTTAACAAACATTTTACATTTGAAGTTAGTAAGCTTTATTTTTATATTTTTAAGTACGTTTATAAATCTTTATGGTTTTCCAAAAGTAAATAATAACATTGAATTTGTTAAAGATTCTAGTATTTTAAAATCAAATGATAAAATTGTTTTAGATACGGATTGGAACTTTTATTGGAATCAACTTTTAACACCAGAAAGTATAAAATCTGCTGATGGTTACAAGCAAATATCTTTACAGAATTGGACAAGTTTTTCTCTAAATAATCAAGAATACTTACCTTCTTTAGGTTTTGCAACTTATAAGAAAACGGTTACAATTTCTAATAATAAAACTACTTTATCTTTATACATTCCTAAAATTTATGCTGCTTCTAAACTTTGGATTAATGGAGAATTAATTTCAGAAATTGGAATTGTTGGTGCTTCTAGAGATGAAACGTTACACCGAAGATTTTCGCAAATTATACCTTTAAACACAAACGAAACTACATTCGAAATAATTATACAAGTAGCAAACTTTTATCATAGTAAAGGCGGTATTACAGAACCTTTAATTATTGCACCAAGTAAACAATTAATAGACAAAAAAATAAAACGGGTAGTTGCCGATATGATTTTTATTGGTTGCCTTGGGTTTATTGGAATATTTTTCTTGTTTTTTTATATATGGTATTGGAACAAAGATCAAGCTGTTCTACATTTTGCAATTATGTGTATTGCGTTGTCATATATGGCATTAAGTGATCGTTATGCACCATTTACACATCTCTTTAAAACGGTTAATTGGTTGCTTTTAACAAGAATAGAATATATTTCTTTATTTATTGGTGGTTCGGCAGCAAGTTTATTTTTTAATGATATTTTTAAAAAATTTAGACATTCAATTTATGCAAAAGTTATAAAAATTAGTTTTTGGACGCTTACAAGTTTAGCAATTATTTTACCTGCTCCCTATTTTACAAATCTGTTGATGCCATTTTTAGTTTTAATGATTTTAAATTTAATCTATGTAGCATTTGTAATTATAAATGTAATATTTATTAGAAAGTCAGAGTCTATTTTGTTGTTAATTAGTATGTTATTAGGGTCTGTTATTTTTATAATTCATATATTTTTCTTTATTGATGAAAATGAATTTGCCATTATTTTTGTAAATTTTGGTTACGTTGTAGCGTTTTTACTATTATCTATGCTTTTAATGAATCGTTTTTCGATTTCATTTAAACAATTAGAAGTAGCTAAA
>JAHDHO010000096.1 GCA_020631275.1 Polaribacter sp.
TAAAACCAGTTATTAAAATTGAGGTAACAAGATTAAAAATGATATGTTTTTTCTTATAATGCCCAACTTCGTGCGCTAAAACTGCAACAATTTCATCTGTTTCTAAATCATTTATAAGTGTATCAAAAAGTGTAATTCTTTTTTGCGAACCAAAACCAGAAAAGTAGGCATTTGCTTTTGTAGAACGCTTAGAACCATCAATAACAAAAATATTATCGAGTTTAAAACCAACTTGTTCTGCATACTTTTCGATTGAAGTTTTTAATTCTCCGTTTTCTAACGGAGTTTGTTTATTAAAAATGGGCACAATTAATTTTGCGTAAAACATATTCATAAACAAAGTAAATACTGCAATTAAAAGCCAAGTATACAGCCAAAAATTTTCTTTTGTTTGCTGATAAAACCAGATAATCATCGATAAAATAAGTCCGCCAATAATGATTGTCATTAACCAACCTTTTAATTTATCTAGCCAAAAAGTTTTTTTAGAAGATTTATTAAAACCAAACTTTTCTTCGATAACAAATGTTTGATAATATGAAAAAGGTATTGTTAAAATATCTGAACCCAACATAATTATTCCAAAGAAGATTAAGGCAACAAGAATGTTATTATCTGTAAAACTTCGTGCTAAATTATCAACAAAACTAAAGCCTTCCAAAATAAAAAAAAATAGTGTTAAAACAAACGAAAATGTACTGGTTAAGTTAGAGAATTTCTCATTTGTCTTTTTATATGCCTGAGATTTTTTATATTCTGATTCATCGTAAACATCTGCTAATTCACCCGGAATTTCATCATCAAAATGTTTAGCATTTAAGTAATCTAAAACCTTATCGATAATAAAACTAATAACTAGAATCGTAATTAATGTGTAAAACAAAGAAGTTGGTGTCATTTTTAGGTGATTTTATTTAAAGTTTCTTTGTCTTTTAGCTTCAAATAGAACAATTGCAGCTGCCACAGAAACATTCATAGAATCTATTTTACCTTGCATTGGTATATTTATATTTTGTGTTGCATTTTCTCTAAAAATTTCTGTTAAACCTGTTGCTTCAGTTCCAACAACAATTGCAGCACCGTCTGTGTAGTTTTCTTTGTAATATTCATTTGAATTCTGTAAAGTTGTTGCAAATATTTTAATGTTATTCTCTAATAAAAAAGTAATAATTTCTTCGGATGAACCTACAGCTATTTGATTTGTGAATACACAACCAACACTAGAACGAATAATATTAGAATTGTACATATCGCTTTTAGGATTTGCGATAAAAACAGCATCTGCATTTGCGGCATCTGCAGTTCTTAAAATAGCTCCAATATTTCCAGGTTTTTCTATACCTTCAGCAACTAAAATTAGTGGTTTTTTAGAAGAGAATTTAATCGAATTTAAAGAGAAGTTTTTAGATTTTGTAACCGCGATAATACCTTCTGTACTATCTCTGTATGCTAATTTTTGATAAACTTCTGTAGAAATTTTAATCCGATGAATGTTTTCGTTAAATAGATGTAATATTTCTTTTTCTGAAATAATTTCTTCTACAAACAAAACAGTATCAAAATTATAATTAGCAGCAATTGCTAAAGTAATTTCTCTTTTACCTTCTATGATAAATAAACCTTTTTTTTTGCGTTCTCTAGACTTTTCTTGAAGTTTTAAAAGGTCTTTAACGTATGTGTTTTGTATGCTTGTAATTTCTTTCATTAATACAAATATACCTATTTATAGGTATTGTAGTAATAAAGATTTTATACAATATTTGTGTTGTAATAAAACAATTACTTTAAATTGTTAGACAGATTGTTTTAAGATCTAATTGCTAAGAAAAAGAAGAATTTAAGTATGTTTTATTACTGTTAACTGTTTTTGATTAAAAAGGCTCGCAAATTGCGAGCCTTTTTTTATTTATGGAAATTTTTATTTGGTTTTGTACTTATTAGAATAACGTTTCCAAAGTTTAGTTTGGTGGGTTTCTAAACTAATATCTCTACCTTGTATAAATGCTTTAGTTAAGATATTTCCTCTCATTTCTAAAGCATCACCTTCAGAAATAAATAAAGTAGCATCTTTGCCCACTTCTAAAGAACCTGCAAAAGAATCGATTCCTAAAATTTTAGCTGTATTTAAAGTAATTAATTGTACAGCTTCTTCTTTACTTAAACCATGTGCAGCAAAAGTACCCGCATAAAATGGTATATTTCTAGTATTCATACGTTCCATTTGCCCTTCCATACCAACACTTACAATAATTCCTTTATCTAACAGCGTTTTTGCAATTGTGTATGTAGAATCATAAGAATCATCTTCGTTACCTGGGTTTCTGTGTGGTCTTTGTAAAATTACAGAAACATTATTTTTTGCTAGCAAATCGGCTACTTTATCTGCATGCTCTGCATTAACAATTGTAATATTATGAATACCTAATTTTTTTGCAATTGTAACCGCATCTGTAATTTCTTTTTGTCCGTCTACATGAATAAAAAGTTTTTTAGAACCGTTAAACAAACCTTCTGTAGCTTGGTAAGGTAAATGAGTTTTGGTTTTATTTCCTGATAAGTAGTTCTTTGCATTATTAAAATAAGCTCTAATTTCCTCTATTTTACCAGCATATCTTGTATCTGGTTTTAAAGCAGGATCTTCGCCTAACCACCATCTACCAGTTGTAAAACTAGAGGGCCAGTTCATATGAATTCCGTCGTCTGTTTTAATAGCGGCGTCTTCCCAATTCCAAGCATCTAATTGTACAATAGAAGAAGTTCCAGAAATTGTACCGCCTCTTGGCGTAATTTGTGCCATTAAAACACCATTTGGTCTCATAGACTCTACAATTTTACTTTCTGCGTTGTAAGCTATTAAACTTCTAATATGCGGATTCATTCTTCCTATTTCTCTTTGGTCGTCACTGGCTTTAACAGCATCAATTTCTACCAAACCTAAAGTTGCGTTGGCAGCAATAAAACCCGGATAAATATGCTTTCCGGTTGCGTTTATAATAGTTCCTTGTCTAGCTATTTTCATTTTTGCACTACCAACAAAAGTAATTTTACCATTGTTAAACATTACTAACGAATTTTCTATAATTTTTCCGTTACCAATATGAGCGGTTGCACCTTCAATTGAAAAAGCTTTTGTTTGCTTATCTGCGGGTGTTTGTTGTGCGATACTATTTCCTATAACAAAGAAGAATAGTAAACTATATATAATTTTTTTCATGTTTTCTAGTTTTAAATTTCTTCTAAAGTATCACAATGAAAATCTCTGTCTGCTCTTTTCATAGGTACTTTTGTCTTACCACCATTCATTTTTTCGTTAAGCATCATATTAATTAATCTGCTTTTTTCTTCTTTTATTGCGGCTCTTTTTTTGATGTCTTCTTTTCTATCAAAGAAAATTCTACCATCTATAATTGTTTTTTCTGCTTTTGCATAGATAGACATTGGGTGATGGCTCCATAAAACAACATCTGCATCTTTACCTTCTTTAATACTACCAACTCTATCATCTATATGTAATAATTTAGCAGGATTAATGGTTACAGTTTTCCAAGCTTCTAATTCAGACATTCCACCATATTTCATTGTTTTTGCAGCTTCTTGATTTAAACGTCTAGACATTTCTCTATCATCAGAATTAATTGCTACGGTAACACCAGCATTATGCATTATTGCTGCATTGTAAGGTATAGCGTCGTTTACTTCGTACTTGTATGCCCACCAATCAGAAAAAGTAGAACCACCAACACCATGTGCTGCCATTTTATCGGCAACTTTATAACCTTCTAAAATATGTGTAAATGTGTTTACTTTAAAGTTAAACTTTTCTGCAACCTTCATTAACATATTAATTTCTGATTGCACATAAGAGTGACAAGAAATAAAACGTTCTCCGTTTAAAATTTCGACTAATGTTTCCATTTCGTCATCTTTTCTGTACGGTTTACCAGTTTTCTTTAAAGCTTCATATTCTCTTGCTCTGGTAAAGTAATCTGTAAACATTTGTTCTACACCCATTCTTGTTTGAGGAAAACGAGTTCCGTTAGGACTTCTAGATTGTTTTACATTTTCACCTAAAGCAAATTTTATAAATTTAGGCGAGTTGTCATAAATCATATTTTCTGCGTTTTCTCCCCATTTCAATTTAATAATTGCCGAACGACCACCAATTGGGTTTGCAGAACCATGTAATATTTGAGAAGATGTTGTTCCTCCTGAAAGATTTCTGTAAATATTAATATCATTTGGGTCTATTACATCTTCCATAGTAACTTCTGCTGAAGAGTTTTGCGCCCATTCATTTACAGCAGATGCAGCAATATGAGAGTGTTCGTCTACAATACCAGCAGTTAAATGCTTACCAGTACCATTAATTTCTGTGGCTCTTCTTGCTTTTAAATTTTTACCAATTTTTGCAATTTTACCATTTTCTAACAATACATCTGTATTTTCTAAAATACCAGCATCTTCACTTGTCCAAACGGTAACGTTTTTAATTAAAATAGTTTTCGTTTCTGGTAAAGAATAATTTCCAAAACCAAGGTTTGGATAACTTACCGGAAGTACAACAACAGGTTGTTCTTTAGATTTTTTGCTTTTCTTTTTACTATCTTTTTTTACTTTTTTACTTGCAGACCATGCTGTTTCATTTCCTAAAGTATCAAAAGCAGTACCTTGCATTACGTTAGCTGGGTTTATAATTTTACCCATCATTCTTGTATAACCACTATCCTCATTTAAAGTAATAGAAATCCAATTATCTTTAAACGAAAATTTAGATTTAATTTTTTTGTCACCTAATTTAATAGTAGCAGTTTGTTTGGCTCCTTTACCGGTAATAGTTAAATCGTAACTTTTATTGTTAACAGAAAGCATATAGTTACCTGTTATATCTTTAATAGAGATGTCATTTATAACGTTTTTATCTCCTTGAACCCAGTTTTCGTAAATAGTTGTCTTCGCATCAAAAATATCTCCAGAAGTAATAATAAAGTTGGCATAACTCCCTTGATTTAAATTACCAATATTGTTATTACCAATAATAGTTGCAGGAATTGTAGTTAAAGAAGCTAATGCTTTTTTAGAATCAAAACCATACTTTATAGCTTTTTGTAAGTTCTTATGAAAAGATTTTACAGATTTTAAAGAACGCGTTGTTAAAGCAAAATTTACTCCGTTTTCTGATAATACCTTTAAATTAGAAGGTTCTTGGTTCCATTTACGCATATCTCTTAAAGAAATTTGTTGTGCTAATAAAGGATTAGAAACGTCGTACGCATTGCTAAAGTTAATAGGAATTATAAAGTTTGCATTTGTATTCTTTATATCTGCTATTCTTTCAAATTCGTCTCCAGAACCTACAATTGTATATTGTATACCAAATTCATCACCAACTTTGTCTGCTCTTATGGCATCTAGTAAATTACTAGTTTCGAAAATTTGTACTAAATTTTTATTGTTGTTTAAAGCTTCTAAAGCCAAATCTTTATTTTTCATGTTACCATTAGCGTACCAATTAGCATCATTATAAGTTTGTCTTAATAAGGCCATTGCACCCATTCTAGAACCAGGATATGCTTGTCTAGAAGTTACACTCTTATTAAAAGATAAATATTGAGCAGATTTAGTATCTAAAATTCTGTATGCATCAGAAGAATTAGGGTTTAAAGCAATTAATAAGCCGTTTCCACGAATAATTCCATCGTTCATATGAGTATTTACAACACCAAAACCAGCGTTAATTAAATCTTTAGCTTTTTTAGAATCGAAAGAAAAATCTTTAATTGGGTTAACATCTGGTCTAATATGATCGTTCCAATAATAACCTTCTCTAGAAGCAGCATATTGCGTTCCTCTAGAATTACCAGATGCTCTATTTGGTTTTTTAATTCCAAAATCTGAATATAAATCAATAAAAGAAGGGTAAATTGTTTTACCAGATAAATCTACTGTTTTTGCACCTTTTGGTATTTTAATAGATTTACCAACGTTGGTAACTTTACCATTTTCTATTAATAAAGTTCCTTTTTTAATCACCTTTTCTGGTGTCACATAAATAGTAGCATTGGTAAATGCAACTAATGTGTTGTCTGTAATTTTTACTCCTGCGTCTGTTGGAAAATAATCTTGCGCTTGCAAAGAAAAAGCCAACATACACGAGAATAATAAGAGTAATTTTCTCATGAGTTTGAAATAGTTATTTGAATTAATTGCCATAAATTTAATTAGTAGCAATTTGTTAACTGTTAAATGTGGTTAATTTAACATAAATTTAAGAAAAGTAAATCTATTCAGTATCATCAAAATAAGTGATTAATAAATCAACTACATAATTATAAGATTCAATACCATTTGCTTGATTATTCGCTTTTAGATAAGCACTATATCCTTTTTTAATAACTGGTTCGAAAGGATTTTTATATTCTTGCCAAAAATTATAACTCGCATTAAAATCTTTAGAAATACCTGGGTTAACAGTTCTCCAAAGTTTACTATATTCATTACGATCTCTTTTTCTAATTTCTGATATGCAATAGCTAAAAGCCATTCTGTAGCTGGCATATTTAAAGTATAAATCGTCGTTATAATTTGCCGCTAAAAAACCAATAAAGTTCGCTTCATTTTCGGCTGCGAAACCAATTTGATGTGCCATTTCATGACAAATAGTTGTTGGGTAACCGGTTTTAGGTATTTTACTATTTACTTGGGCTTCACCAGTTAACGGATTTAAATAACCAGATGTACCATTGTAGGTTTGTAGCAAACTCATTAAAGAACTTTTTACCGAACGATATTGATATTTTAACTGTGGAAAATCGTTTTCTAAATTCGCATATCCATCAATAGCCATTTTATACATTTCTTTTTGACTATAAGGATTTTTAACTTTTAAAGAATCGTTGTTTGTTAGCTTAAATTGATATTTATTTAACTTATTAATAATTAATTTTGTGGTAGAAATTAATTGTGCAGTTGTATATTTATTTTGATGATAATTTAAATTTTTAGCCAAAGGTTCTCTGTAATAATTTAATCCCCAAAAAAAATAAAAACAAAAGTAAATTATTGCTATAATTGCAGTAAAATGAATCATTTTCGGGATAAAATTTTTAAATCGAGTTTTAAGCAATCGAAATAAAAAACGAATAAAAATAAACAATAAAAAAGCAATTAAAACGTCACCAACAGAAAAGGGAATCCAACCTAAAAATATTCTTAAAAATTTAGAAATGTAAGGATAAATTCCGTTAGAATAATAGCGTTCTATAAATGCGTTATTCTTTGCTGCTAGTTGTACTAGAAGAATCATTACAGGCAAAGAAATGGCTAAGAATAAATGTTTTTTATTAAAATTCATACGTGTAAAAATAAGAATTCAAAATAGAAGTTGACTGGTTATTAACAAGATAATAACAATTTAGTTTACAATATTTGTCAACAAATAAATGTTTCATATTACAAACATCTAACAAAGTAAAAAAGTACATTTGCAATCATGGAAAAAACGAATGCAATCGCAGGAAAAAAGATAGACAAGAGTAAAATTATAAGTCTAGAAAAAGGGAAAATCCCGCCACAAGCAGTAGAATTAGAAGAAGCTGTTCTAGGGGCAATGATGATTGATAAAAAAGGAATTGACGATGTAATTGATATTTTAAGTGCAGAAGCATTTTACGATCAAAAGCATCAGGAAGTGTATGCAGCTATTTACGAATTGTTTCAAAACTCAGAACCAATCGACTTATTAACAGTATCTAACTTGCTTAGAAAGAATTCTAAACTAGATTTTGTTGGAGGAGATTTGTATTTAATTCGTTTAACCCAAAAAGTAGCTTCTTCTGCACATATCGAGTTCCATGCTCGTATTATTCTTCAAAAATATATCCAAAGAAAACTAATTTCTATATCGAGTGAAATTATAGAAAATGCTTATGATGAAGGTACAGATGTTTTTGACCTTTTAGATGATGCAGAAGGGAAGTTGTTTGAAGTAACACAAGGAAATTTAAAAAAGAGTTCTGAAGATGCAGGTTCTCTTGTTAAACAAGCATTAAAAAAGATTCAAGAAATTGGTAACCAAGAAGGAATGTCTGGTTTGGCTACTGGTTTTACAAAATTAGATGCCTTAACTTCTGGTTGGCAACCATCAGATTTAGTTATTATTGCTGCAAGACCTGGTATGGGAAAAACAGCATTTGTAATTTCGATGGCTAAAAATATGGCCATAGATTTTAATCATGGTGTTGCTATTTTTTCTTTAGAGATGTCTTCTGTACAGTTGATTACGCGTATGATTTCTTCGGAAACAGGTTTAACTTCAGAAAAATTAAGAAAAGGAAATTTAGAACCACACGAGTGGGAACAGTTAAATGTAAAAGTAAAACGTTTGTCTGATGCACCAATTTTTATTGATGACACGCCGTCTTTGTCTATTTTTGACTTAAGGGCAAAAGCAAGACGTTTGGTATCGCAACACAACGTAAGAATCTTAGTTATTGATTATTTACAATTGATGACTGCAGGAGGAAAAGCAGGCGGAAATAGAGAACAAGAAATCTCTATGATTTCGAGAAACTTAAAGGCTTTGGCAAAAGAACTTTCTGTACCAGTTATTGCGCTTTCTCAGTTATCTCGTGCGGTAGAAACTCGTGGTGGAAGTAAAAGGCCTTTATTATCAGATTTACGTGAATCTGGTGCAATTGAGCAAGATGCCGATATTGTAAGTTTTATTTTCCGTCCGGAATACTACGGAATGACAGAATGGGATGATGACGATCATTCACCGTGTGAAGGACAAGGAGAATTTATCGTTGCAAAACACAGAAATGGTGGTTTAGATAATATTCGTTTAAAATTTACAGGTCATTTAGCAAAATTCTCAGATTTAGAAGAAGGATTTAGCTCAGAATTTCAATCTTCTATGAATGCAGATTTCCCAGAAGATCCATTTGCCGGAGAAGGAGGCGTAGATCCAAAAGATGCTTTTGGCGATGATGATGTTCCTTTTTAATTATTAAAGTATTTATAAATTTATAGAAATACACAATTGCTTCTAAAGTAATTGTGTATTTTAGTTTTTAATATGAAGAAACTTCTAACAATTTTTATATTTCTATTCGTTTCCAACTCAATTTGGGCGTCATTTATTTATGTTCCTATGAGTGATGATAATCAGAAAAATCATTTAAAAGCATACGGAATTGTTTATTATTCTTTAGAAGCTGGCTTAAAATCTAAATGGCTTTTAAATTATGACGGTGGTGCATTTTTAATTGAAAACAATAAGATTGTAGAAAATGAATGTAAAATTAGAGGTGTTTCTTATCAAGTGATATCAGATGCAAAAGCACAATTAATTTTACAAGAAATTGCTGCGCCCTCTTCAAATCAAGATGCTGTTACTTTAGAAAAAGCTCCCAAGATAGCGGTATATTCACCTAAAGATAAAATGCCTTGGGATGATGCTGTAACGATGGTTTTAACCTATGCAGAAATTCCTTTTGACGTAATTTATGATAAAGAAGTTTTAGATGATAAGTTGTTGTTGTACGAATGGTTGCATTTACATCACGAAGATTTTACAGGGCAATATGGTCGATTTTATGGTTCTTTTAGAACCACACCTTGGTATATAGAAGGAAAACAAAGAGCCGAGAAACTAGCAGCCGAATTGGGGTATAATAAAGTTTCTGAAGAAAAATTAGCAGTAGCAAAAAAAATTAGAGATTATGTTGTTGGTGGCGGTTTTATGTTTGCAATGTGTTCTGCAACCGATAGTTTTGATATCGCTTTATCTGCAGAGGGAATTGATATTGCAGAAGCCATGTTTGATGGAGATGCATCTACCCCAAATTATCAATCTAAAATTAATTACAACAAAACGTTTGCATTTAAAAATTACCAACTGATAAAAAATCCTACAACATACGAGTTTTCATCTATTGATATGACAAGAAAACGTAAAATTCCTAAAACATCAGATTACTTTTCTTTGGTCGAGTTTTCTGCAAAATGGGACCCAGTACCAACGATGTTAACACAAAATCATACAGTTTTAGTAAAAGGATTTATGGGGCAAACAACTTCTTTTGATAGAAGTACGATTAAAAGTAATGTATTGGTTTTAGGAGAAAATAAAGTGAATAGAGAAGCAAGATATATTCACGGTACAAAGGGTAAAGGTATGTTTACTTTTTATGGCGGGCACGATCCTGAAGATTATACACATAGAGTAGGAGATCCTAAAACTGAATTAGATTTACATCCAACTTCACCTGGTTACCGATTAATTTTAAATAATGTTTTATTTCCTGCAGCTAAGAAGAAAAAGCAAAAAACATAATTATTTCTTTTTATCTAATTGCTTAATGTAATAAGAAGGATTTAATTCTGTTTC
>JAHDHO010000097.1 GCA_020631275.1 Polaribacter sp.
AAATAATTATTTAATTCTTTGCTATTAATAGTTGACTCATAAATAACTTTACCACTTATGTTTTGAGAAGTAATTGATACTGAAAAACAAAACAATAAAATGGTGAAAATAGGTTTCATAATGATTGATTAACATTTATTCATAAAAAATTATAAACTAATTTATAGACCTTTACTTTTTTTAAAATTTTGCATTGTTGATGATGCCATTTCCTGATATTCCTTTTCAGTTACCTTAATTCCCTTAATTGGTTTTTCTATTTTAATTACTTCTTTAAAATTTAATGTAATTTTTTTTGCATAATAAATTTTCCTATAAACCTCCAGCTCCAAAATTAAACCAGGTAGACCATCATAACCTAAAGGACCAAAAGAGACTGGTATTTTTGGAGTAAACCAAGCGGTTATTAATTGCTTTCGTCCTTTGCTATTAACAATAATTTCTGTTGTTGCTTTAAAACAATTGTATTCTCCTATTTTTTTAGTATCTTTTTGTATTTTCCAATTTAACTTAGGTTTTGTAATTAAAAATAATTCCCCAAAAGCATTTAGTTGTAAAATACGTTTATCTTTATTATAATAAACTCCTTTATCATAAACACTTATAATATTAATTAATGATTCATTACTTTCTGATTCTAATATTGGTTTTAAATAAAAATAACTTTCAGTATTCTTAAAGTTTAATTCAAAATTTAATTTCTTTTCTTCAGTAGAGATAATTTCTCTCATTTTTTGAAATCTTCTGTGTTTTTCTGGATTTTCTTTTAATCGAATCGAATCTGTTTTTGATAAAATTTGTGTTTTGGGTTTTTTCCCATAAATTACAGTTCCTTTAAAGTCTTGGGAAGTTACAGAGGTTATAAAAAGAAATAAAAAAGCACTTGTTAAATATATTTTCATTTTATTATATTTTAAAATTAAAAGAGGCGACGAATCACCTCTTAAACTAATTATAGACACCACATTGTATAATATTTATTCATCATTTCTTTTTAATTAAATTTTCTTCAATAGAATAAACTGCATACAAAACGCTTATATCATCACTTTTGTAATGAAATGCTATTTTTATTTATGTATTAAACGATAAAAGTTTATTTATTTAGGGTTTCTAAATTGCCTAAAAAGGCTATTTAAAACTATATAATAGAGAAACTTTTATTTTTCACAGCATTTTTCTCCTTTCAAAGATGAAATAGATTTTTTAAAAACCTGAATATGCAGCTTTTACTTTTTTATTATAAGCTTCTTTAGCTATTTTAATTCCGTCAATAATTTCAAATACTATTTTGTTTTTAGGGTTTAATGTAATCTCTTTAGCTTTAAAAATTACTGCTGCTTCTTCTAATTCTAAAATTAAACCAGGTAAACCAAAATATTGTTTAGGGCCAAAACTCGCAGATATATTTGGTGTATACCAAGCAATTGGTTTTTTCTTTTTATTTTTTGATGATACATTTATAGCCTTGTAACATAAATAACCTCCAATAAGTTTAGTTTCTTGAGTAAGTTTCCATTCTAAATTTGGTTGCTGAATTAAATAGCATTTTTCTAAAACTTTACACTCTTGCATATGATTAGATTTTAGAATTATGTTTGTAACAAACTTCTTATCTCTTCCTGCTCTAGAATAAACAAAGTCAGTTCCGTTCTTTTCTTCATTTACTTTCATTCTTTTAGAAACAGATGATATGGCTTGTGTAGCTTCAAATTTAAGTACAACTTCAGATTTTTTAGATTCTGAAATTATCTTACGCATTGTTTTTAACTCTTTCTTTTGCTTTTTTTCTTCTGCAACAATATCTTCTAATGTAAAATTTAAGGTAACTTCATATTTTACAATACCAGAATTATTTTGAGAATAAACATTAAGGCTTAATAAAAGTATAATTATTGTTTTGAGAGTTTTGTAATTCATTCTTTTAATTTTAAACCTTTCCAAAGTTTTTGGAAAGGTTATTGAATAATTTTTATTAAACACAATTATTGTAATAACAATATCCATACTCTAAAATATAATCATCCATATGATCATTAGGGTCTTCACCTAGTGTTTCTGAAGCCTCTAAAATTTTTGCTCTGGCACTTCTAACACAGTCACCTGCACAACTAAACTCTTCCGCGACCGCAATAGCTTCTTTTGTTATTGGTAAAACTTCATCATTAGAAACTGTTGCATTCATAAAACTTACTCCTGTTGCTAGTACAAATACTAGGCTTAATATTATTTTTTCATTTTAAAAATTTTGAAACCCTATTTTATGGGTTTGTTAATTGTCTTTTTTAGAGTTTTAAATGAATAAACAAGTTTAAAATTCTTAAAAAAACTTTCAGCTTTTTCTTTTATTAATTCTTGTTAGTAAATTGTCAAACTCTTTTTCTGAAATCAATTTACCATTTCGGGGTTTTATTATATCTATTTCTTCTTTAGGATTAAGTTCTATTTTCGATGCCTTATAACTTATGGGACCTACAGTAAGTTCTAATATCAAACCAGGTAAATCCCCATAACCTTTTGGACCAAATCTAAATGGAATTTTGGGACAGTACCAAGCTTCTATTTCTGGCAATTTTATTTTTGCCTCCTTTACATTATTAGATTTTTTTAATTTAGCTTTATAACAAAAGTATTTTCCAATTCTTTTTGATTCTTGGGTTAGCTCCCATTTTTTATCAATGCTACTAGATATAATAAATTTGTCCCCTATAAAATCAATTTTTTTTAGCCTTTCTTTTGTTACTATATTCGTGTAATATTCCTCTGTCCCTCCTGTAATTAGAGTAGCATATTCCAAAAATTTTTCATTATCTGGAATTAAAAATTTTATTATCTTATATGAAGATTCTTTTTCGTTAAAGGTTAATAAATAATTAATTTTATCTCGACTTCTATTTAAACTACTTTTAAATTTTTCAACTATTTCTTGGTTTTTTATTTCACCAAAACTTTGTTCATTTAGGTTATATTTATAGGTAACTTTTCCTGTGGTTGTATTTTGTGCTAATAGATTAACGTTAACTAAAAAAAGTAGTATTAATATCTTTAAATTCTTCATGTTTTTTTTGTGTAACCATCAGATATAAAATCTAATGGTTACATTTTTAATTACTATTACTCTATTATTTCTAGCTCTTCTTCTTCGTTGATACATGCTTCTTCAGCTGAAATGGCTGCTGCAATACCAATATGTAAGCTGCCTGTCATACCATGAACAAAGTCTCTAGTTCTCTGATAAACTTCAAAACAATCCTGAATCTGAATAGTTTCTTCTATACAATTTGATTTCTTAGTTGCATTAATAAAACTTACATTAGTTGCTAATACAAATATTAGACTTAATATTAATTTTTTCATTTTTCTAAAATTTAAAACCTATTTATGGGTTTGTTAATTGTCTTTTTTGAAGATTTAAATGAATTAACAAGTTTAAAATTCTTCAAAAAACTTGTAGAAAAAGCAGTACTTAAATCTGCAAGCAGAGGTTTTCTTTTTAATTAAATTTTCTTCAATAGAATTAACTGCATACAAAACGCTTATATCATCACTTTTGTAATGAAATGCTATTTTTATTTATGTATTAAACGATAAAAGTTTATTTATTTAGGGCTTCTAAATTGCCTAAAAAAGCTATTTAAAACTATATTGTAGAGAAACTTTTCTTTTTCACAGCATTTTTCTCTCATCCAAAGATGAAACTTATTTTTTAATAATCCTAAAAAACTACCCGCCCGATTTGGACTAGCTGAATTCAGGGATACTAAAAACATACTGTTTTCAGCTAGTCCAATTTGGAAAGTAAAATAGATTTTTTTTCCTTACTTTTGAAAAAAGAAAAAGACTAAAAAACAACTGTTTAGCCAAAAACTAAATTAGAAAAACTAAAAAATGCTATAAAAATGAATGAAAACACCTCACTACAAAGTGTAGATCATCAGATTAATAATATTTTAAATATGATAATCTACAGAAGAAAAAAATTAGGTCTTACCCAAACCGATTTAGCAAATAAACTTGAAATAACTTTAAGTGGTTATTACAAAATAGAAAAAGGAAAAACAGATTTAAATTTTAGACGAATGCTAGAAATAGCAGAAATTTTAGATGTAGATCTTAACTACTTTTTTAAGTAATTGTAGTTTAGATACATCATTAGTTCATCTCTATCTTATATTAAAAAAGGAATGGTTGAAAAAGATATAATTGATACTACACACAGTAAAATTCTACGTAAAATAGTGATTTTAAGAAGAAATGCTGGTCTTTCTCAAGTAGAGTTAGCAGATGCTATCGGAATTTCTGAAAGCGGCTATTTTAAAGTAGAAAAAGGAAAAACAAAGCTAGATTTAGAAAGGTTGCTAATTATCTTGCTAAAACTTAAAATTTCTCCAAAGGAATTTTTTAAAGATATAGAATTAAATTTTTAAACAAAAGCCCAAAACTATTAAAATAGTTTTGGGCTTTTTTATACTTTAAAAGCTAATATTTAAATATTTGCTTTCATTAATTCTCTATTCATTCTGGCAATGTTGTCTAAAGAAATTCCTTTAGGGCACTCAACCTCACAAGCACCTGTATTTGTACAGTTTCCAAAACCTTCTAAATCCATTTGTGCAACCATGTTTTGCACACGATCTGCAGCTTCTACTTGCCCTTGTGGTAATAAAGCATATTGAGATACTTTTGCACCTACAAATAACATTGCAGAACTGTTTTTACATGTAGCAACACAAGCACCACAACCTATACAAGTTGCTGCATCCATAGCCTCATCTGCTGCATGTTTAGAAATAGGAATTGAGTTTGCATCTTGTGTATTACCAGATGTATTTACAGAAATGTAACCACCTGCATGCTGTATTCTATCAAAAGAAGATCTATCTACAACTAAATCTTTAATTACAGGAAAAGCAGCTGCTCTAAATGGCTCTATTGTTATAGTGTCGCCATCTTTAAACATACGCATGTGTAACTGACAAGTTGTAACGCCTCTATCTGGCCCATGAGCTTCTCCGTTAATATACATAGAACACATACCACAAATACCTTCTCTACAATCATGGTCAAAAGCAACTGGCTCTTCACCAGCATTTACCAATTGTTCATTTAAAACATCCATCATTTCTAAGAAAGACATATGTTCTGATATTTCAGTAACCTTATAATCTACCATTTGACCCTTTGTAGATGAGTCTTTCTGTCTCCAAATCTTAAGTGTTAAATTCATAATGTCTATCTTATTTATAACTTCTTTCTTTAACTTCTATGTTCTCGTAAACCAATTCTTCTTTGTGTAATACTGCGTCTTTTGGTTCTCCTTTATACTCCCAAGCAGAAACAAATTGAAATTCTTTTAATCTCTTTGCCTCTCCTTCTTCTGTTTGATATTCTTCTCTAAAGTGTCCTCCTGCAGATTCTTCTCTAACTAAAGCATCTTTTGCAAACAATTCTCCTAATTCTAAGAAATCTGCAACTCTACCTGCTTTAGCTAATTGCTCGTTGTATTCTGTATCTGTTCCTGGCACAAGTACATTTTGCCAAAAATCTTTTCTTAATGCAGAAATTTCTTCGATAGCTTCTTCTAAACCAGCTTTGTTTCTAGACATTCCACATTTATCCCACATAATTTTTCCTAATTTTTTGTGGTAATAATCTACAGAATGTGTTCCTTTATTATTGATAAAAAATTTAATTCTATCTGTAACTTCTTTTTCTGCCGCTTCAAACTCTGGGCTATCTGTAGATATTTTTCCTGTTCTAATATCATCTGCCAAATAATCTCCAATAGTATAAGGCAACACAAAGTAACCATCTGCTAAACCTTGCATTAATGCAGATGCTCCTAATCTATTTGCACCATGATCAGAGAAGTTTGCTTCTCCGATAGCATAACAACCAGGTATTGTTGTCATTAAGTTATAATCTACCCAAATACCACCCATTGTATAGTGTACTGCCGGATAAATCATCATTGGCGTTTCATATGGATTTTCATCTACGATTTTTTCGTACATCTGAAATAAGTTTCCATATTTTGCCTCTACAATCTTTTGTCCTAATTCGTAAATTTTCGCGTCAGAAGGATTGTTTATATTTTGAATTTTTGCTTGCTCTTTACCATAACGAGTTATAGCAGATGCAAAGTCTAAATATACAGCTTCACCTGTTGCATTTACACCATAACCAGCATCACAACGTTCTTTTGCTGCTCTAGATGCAACATCACGTGGTACTAAGTTACCAAATGCAGGGTAACGTCTTTCTAAATAATAATCCCTTTGTTCTTCAGACAAATCGGTTGGTTTTTTACGACCTTCTCTAATTGCCATTACATCGTCCATATTTTTTGGAACCCAAATTCTTCCATCATTTCTCAATGATTCAGACATCAATGTTAATTTAGATTGATAATCTCCTGAACGCGGAATACATGTTGGGTGAATTTGTGTATAACAAGGGTTTGCAAAATATGCTCCTTTTTTATGCACTTTCCAACCTGCTGTTACATTAGACCCCATTGCGTTGGTAGATAAGAAATATACGTTACCATAACCACCAGAAGCAATAACAACTGCGTGTGCAGAATGACGTTCTATTTCTCCTGTAACTAAGTTGCGTGCAATAATACCTCTTGCTTTACCATCAACAATAACAACATCTAACATTTCATGACGATTGAACATTTCAATCTTACCACGAGCAATTTGACGGTTCATTGCAGAATAAGCACCTAATAACAATTGTTGCCCTGTTTGTCCTTTTGCATAAAAAGTTCTAGAAACTAAAACCCCACCAAAAGAACGGTTGTCTAAAAGACCACCATAATCACGTGCAAAAGGAACTCCTTGTGCCACACATTGATCTATAATATTTGCAGAAACCTCTGCTAATCTGTATACATTTGCTTCTCTAGAGCGGTAGTCTCCACCTTTTACAGTATCGTAAAATAATCTGTAAGTAGAATCTCCATCTCCTTGGTAATTTTTTGCTGCATTAATACCTCCTTGTGCTGCAATAGAATGCGCTCTTCTAGGAGAATCTTGGTAGGCAAAAGATTTTACATTATAGCCTAATTCTGCTAAAGTTGCAGAAGCAGAACCACCCGCTAAACCTGTACCAACAACAATAACATCGATGTGTCTTTTGTTTGCTGGGTTTACTAAATTAATTTTGTTTTTATAATCTGTCCATTTATCTTTTAATGGACCTTGAGGTACTTTTGAATCTAAAGCCATAATTTTTATACGATTAATGGTTTAAGTGATGATAAAGTGCAATAAAAATAAATCCTGCAGGAATTATAATTGAATACGCTAAACCTAATTTTTCTAATTTCTTTCTTAATGAATTTGCACCAACAGATTGAAATGCTGATGTAAAACCGTGTGCTAAATGCAATCCTAAAAACACAAAAGCAACAACATAAGCAGCTACTCTAATTGGGTTCACAAATTTATGCACCAATTCTTCATAATATCTATAACCATCTACACCATCCATTACACCAGACCAATCTCCTTGAATAAATTTTGTGTTAATTTCTGGAAACCAAAAATCGATAAAGTGTAAAACGATAAAAGCTAAAATTGTAATTCCACTATAAATCATGTTTCTGCTCATCCAAGTAGAATTTGCAGCACCATTATTTTTAGCATAAGAAACCCCTTGTGCTTTTTTGTTTTTTAGCTCTAAAATAAACCCCATTACAAAATGAAAAACAACTGCAAAAATTAAGACAGGTTGTAGTGCAAATTGAACAACTGGATTTGTACCCATAAAGTGAGAAACTTCGTTAAAAGTGTCTGGACTAAAAACTGATAAAACATTAATTGCTAAATGTTGAAGTAAGAAGAACATTAAGAAGAACGCTGATAGCGCCATTGATACTTTTCTTCCAATTGAAGATTTAAAAAATCCGCTCATTGTATATGTTAGTTATAATTTATAATACAAAAATACGGCTTAACAAAACGCAGTACAAGAAAATTACAACGTTTTCGTTTGTATTTAGAATAATTATAAATAAAACTGTTTTGCATTTAACAGAAAACACTGATTTTGTTATTTTCTATTCTTTTTAGAATTAGAAGGTATCAAGCATTTGTTATTTTTCCATTTACCCTTTAAAGATTCTTTTGAAATTATTTTTTGATTGCACGTTAAAAAGTTACCATTTACATCTTTCTTAATAATTTTCATTTTACCATTGTAAATTGCATTTACAATTCTATAAATTAAACCTCTTTTAGAAACAGTACTTCCTTTTGTTATCAACTTTAAACCTTCTTCATTATTATGCAAATCCATTTCTGTAGAAATTTCATCGGGCACAACACCATCTTCTAATTTAAGTTTTTTATAAGTGATATAATTTTCTTTCTCATGTGCTTTACCTAAAGATCTCGCAGCCCTTTCGCCTATTTCTTGACGCAATCTCGCCATCCAGTACGCATGTCTAAAAGCATCTACTTGCCCACCAGCAGCATCTTTATCTAGCAAATTGGTTTTTCTAATTGAGTCTGCTACTTTATTAGTTTCTTTTGAAATTTCCAAAGAAATTTTTGCCTTAAAAGGATGAAATAAAACCCATCTTTTTATTGGACCAGATAATTTTAAAAAACTTTTAAAATCTGATTGTGCAGATGTTGATAATGTTACCGAAAAGAAAATTAAAAAGACTATTTTTTTCATGTCTGAAATATACTAAAAAAACGATTTAAAAATCTCTTAAAGATTTCTAAACCGTTTTTTGAAATTAAGAAAAAGTTCTTGTTTATTTTATTTCAAATTCACTTTTAGAAGTAGCACTTTTTACAATGTATTTTCCTTTAGGCAAATATACAACTCCGTTTTTAGCTGCTTTTAAAGTAGTTTTTTTGTTAGCCTTTTCATAAGCCCTCTTTCCTTTTTTAGAGAAAGAAACATCAAAAATTGCTTCGTTATAACCTTTTGTGGCATCAACAACTATCGTGTTTACTTTAATATCATTTGTATAAATATCTAAAGTTACTTTTTTATCAGAATTCGAATAAAAAGGAATTGTAATTTCTGGCGTAAAAGCATCTCTCCACATGCTCCAAGAACGACCCCAAGAACCACTTTTTCTTATACTCTGTACATCAAAAATATGTGTTGCTGCAGACATTACAGTCTTATCTATATTTTGTAATGCACTAACATCTGCTTTATACAAACTTCTACCATGCGTACCTACAATTAAGTGTTTAGCTTTTGGCTGAATTACCAAATCGTGCACCGCTACATTTGGTAAATTATTTGCAAATGCTTCCCAAGAATTTCCTCTATCAAAAGAAATATACAAACCGTTATCTGTACCAACATATAAAATATTTTCGTTGGCCGGATCTTCTTTAATAACATTTACAGAAGATGTTGGTATAGCGTTACCAATATTTGCCCAGGTTTGTCCGTAATTTTCTGAAACATAAATATAAGGAGTAAAATCATCAGATCTATAACCGTTTAACGTTGCATAAACGCGTTCTTTTTTAAATTTTGATGCAATTACTCTTGTAACCCATAAATTTTGCGGTAAATTATTAGAAATTCTTTCCCAAGAACCTCCACCATTTTTAGTTACGTTTATATAACCATCATCAGAACCAACATATAAAAGTCCGAATTGAAAAGGGCTTTCTGAAATTGACGTTAACGTACCGTAAGCAACATTTCCTTTTTTACCGCCTGTTGTTAAATCACCAGAAATTGTTTCCCAATTGTTCCCCTGATCTAAAGATCTGTGTAATTTATTACCTCCTAAATATAAAATATCTTGGTTGTGTTTAGATAAGTGAATTGGTGTTTGCCAATTAAATCTATACGGATTTTCACCTAAAGTATGTTTTGGCTGAATGTATTTACTTCTACCAGTTTCTGTATCTATTCTAGAATAATTACCAAACTGATAACCTGTATATACAATATTGGGATTTCTATCGTCTACTTGCACTTGCATACCATCGCCACCCATTATAGACTTATAAGGGTTTTGACCAGATTGTTGCCAACCCTTATTAATTCTCGCATTATTGCTAGCAACCCAAACACCGTTATCTTGTAAACCACCATACACTTTGTAGTTTTTCTGATTATCTGCATACACAGAATAGAATTGACCTACTGCAGGATCGTTTAATTTAATCCAGTTTTCACCGTCATCATAAGACAAGTTTAAACCACCATCATTCCCGTTTAAGATATGACCAGACTTATCTGGATTTACCCATAATGCTTGATGATCTGAATGCACATTTTCTTTACTGATAGAAGTAAAAGTTTTA
>JAHDHO010000098.1 GCA_020631275.1 Polaribacter sp.
TTATGGGGGAACAAATTTATAGAGGTTTTACAATTTTAAAGAACGAGCCTTATCATCATGAGTAACTATTCAGTTTTATTACCGATTAAAATTCTGTAAAGTAAAATTATTTCGAAAATTTCTACAATAAGTTGGGTAAAAATGGCAATAGGAGCTAAAATAATTAGTAGTAAACATACACCTGTAATTATTTCTAAAATCCCTGTCCATTTAGATAAATCTCCAAAATTAATTAATCTTTTAATTGCAATACCAAAAAGAATACTTAAAACACCATAACTTAGTAATTGTGCAATACCGAAAACACCAATAAAGTCTTGACAAATATATAATGATGTAATATCTAACAATGAGAAAAAGAGCGTAAAAACAATAATTAAAAATCCTCTTATTTGTAATAAATAATTATTGAATAGAACTCCAGCAATCACAAAACCTCGATAAAATAAAAACATTGAAATAATAGCAATACTTTTTATAATAATGTATATCATTTTAAATAAAGCACTGTCTTTTTCTAAACTTATTACATCTGCTCCTATTTCAAAGAAAACTGTTAAGAAATAAACAATACCAAAAATCATAGCAAGGTTTAGTTGCTTATTTATTTTATTCTTATCTATTCTTAAAATTGCATCGAACTTACCAGATTCATAAGTTTTTTTAAAAATGGTTTCATAATCAAAACCTAAAACTTCTAAAATGGCTTTGATTGTATAACTTCTAGGAGAAACATCACCTGCTTCTATTCTTTGAATTGTTCTAACATTAATATTACATTGTTCTACCAATTCTTCTTGAGTAAAACCTTTTTGCTTTCTTAATTCTAAAATTTTTTTTCCTAATGCAGGCTGTTCCATAATATGTTGTTTGTTAAATTCCATACAATGTTAATGTTGTTATTTAAAATTACAAATTAATTAGTTACTTTTCAACCCGACATTTCCACGACAAACCAATAATAACAAGGGTTAACAGAGAATATCTATTTTTAAGTATTTTATTAAAATTGATTAAAAACTCAACTTTTTAAAAGTTTTTAATAGCGTTAAATAATTAAAGACTAATATAAACAATTCTTTTGCCAACACTTTTGTTTGATTACTTTTGTAAAAAACTACTAAACCAGAATGAAATTAGTCTTCGCTACAAATAACTTAAATAAACTTAAAGAAGTAAAAGAAATGCTTTCTGAAACGATAGAAATTTTAAGTTTAAAAGATATAAACTGTTTTGATGAAGTTGATGAAACTGAATTAACGCTAGAGGGCAACGCAAAATTAAAAGCAGATCACATTACAAAAAAGTATGGCTTTAACTGTTTTGCAGACGATACAGGTTTAGAAGTAGAGAGTTTAGATAACAAACCGGGAGTATTTTCTGCTCGTTATGCTGGTGAGCCATCAAATTCTGAAAACAATATGCAAAAACTACTTTCAGAATTAAAAGACAAAGAAAGTAGAAAAGCACAATTTAGAACTGCAGTTTGTTTAAACTTAAATAACAAACAATTTATTTTTGAAGGAATTTGTAAAGGAGAGATTTTAAAAAAGAAACAAGGTGAAAAAGGTTTTGGCTACGATCCAATATTTAAACCTACTGGTTTTTCTGAGTCTTTTGCAGAAATGTCATCCGAAGAAAAAAATAAGATTTCACATAGAGGATTGGCTATACAAAAATTGGTTGATTTCTTGAATAAAAATCATTCTTAAAATTTGTAAAACAAATTAATGCTTCAAAAAAACTTTAAAAGACATTTTATATTTTTAGCAATTGGGCTGCTACTCTTGTTTATCTTAAACATTAGTTTTGGCTCTGTTTCTATACCTATAAAAGACATTTTAAATATACTTTTTGGTAACACAGAAACTAAAGAAAGTTGGCAAATAATAATTATAAATTTTAGGTTACCAAAAGCCATTACTGCTGTTTTAGTTGGCTCTGGTTTATCTGTTGCTGGTTTATTAATGCAAACATTGTTTAGAAATCCTTTAGCGGGTCCTTTTGTTTTAGGTATTTCTTCTGGCGCCAGTTTAGGTGTTGCTTTACTAATTTTAGGCAGCTCTTTATTTGGTGGTTATTTTTTAAGTAATTCTTTTTCTAATTGGTCTTTGCCCATAGCTTCTAGTTTAGGTGCATTTATAGTTTTATTTGCCGTAATAATTGCTGCTAATAAAATTAGAAATACAATGTCTATTCTTATAATAGGTTTAATGTTTGGTAGTTTAACATCTGCAATAATTAGTGTTTTATCTTATTTTAGTGAAGCAGCCCAAATTCAGCAATTTATATTCTGGAGTTTTGGAAGTCTTGGTAACTTATCGTGGCCAGAAATTTTGATATTTTTTATCATTTATATATTTGGTATTATAGCTACAATTGCTATTGTAAAACCTTTAAATAGCTTTTTATTAGGAGAAAATTATGCTAAGAGTTTAGGTATCAATATCAAAAAAAATAGAAATATAATCTTATTAATTACAAGTTTGTTAACTGGTGTAATTACTGCTTTTGCTGGCCCAATTGCTTTTGTAGGGTTAGCGGTACCCCATGTTGCTAGAATGTTATTTACAACTTCGAACCATAAAATTTTGATTCCGGCAGTTTTAATAATTGGTGCAATTGTTATGCTTATTTGCGATACTATTGCGCAATTGCCCACAAGCGAATTTACATTACCAATAAATGCAATTACCTCTTTGTTTGGAGCTCCAATTGTAATTTGGCTACTTGTTCGAAAAAAGAAATTATTTGTTTAAATGAACATAGATAAAAAACATATTGTAATTTCTACTGAAAGCTTAACTATTGGTTATCAGCATAAAAAACAAGATAAAATTGTTTTATCTAATATTAATTTTTCTATAAAAAAAGGAGAATTAGTATGTGTTTTGGGTAAAAACGGAATCGGTAAATCTACATTATTAAGAACACTATCTAAAGTACAAAAACCAATTTCTGGTCATATCAATTTAGAAGGTAAAAAATTGAGTCATTATAAAGAAAACGAACTTTCTAAAAAGTTAAGTTTGGTTTTAACAGAGCGTTTGCCAGAAAGTCAATTAACCGTTTATGAATTAATTGCTTTAGGTAGACAACCACACACAAATTGGCTTGATACCATTACAGCTAATGATACCAAAAAGATTGAACTGGCTATTTCTCAAACAGATATTTTTCACTTAAAAGATAAAAGATTTTACGAATTAAGTGATGGTCAATTACAGCGAGTTTTAATAGCAAGAGCATTGGCGCAAGATACCGAAGTTATTATTTTAGACGAACCTACTGCTCATTTAGACATGCATCAAACTTTAAATATTTTTGAGCTTTTAAAAAAATTGGCTTTAGAAACTAAAAAAACAATCATTATTTCTTCACATGAAATAAATATTGCTTTAAAAATGGCTGATAAAATTGTATTATTAAAAGAAAATGAAATGCAATTTGGCACAACAGATAACCTTAGTAAAGCTAATGCCTTCGATAATTTATTTCCTAATAATTTGTTAATATTTAACAAAACCTTACAACAGTTTGTAATAAACAAAAGCTAATTTTGATGATAGTGTAACATTTTGTTACATTTGAATACTAATTACAATATCAAATACTTTTTACATCGATGAAAAAAATACTTTATCTTGCTAGTGCTGTAGCTTTTATGGCTTGTGGTTCTAGTAAAAATGCTTCTAATGAAGATGCAAACGTAGATTATGCTGCCAAATATGCAGCTACAATTACAGCTAAAGACTTGGGTAATCACCTATTTACTTATGCTTCTGACGAATTTGAAGGAAGAAATACTGGTGAACCAGGACAAAAAAAAGCGGTTGAATATTTAAAAAACTTTTATGTTTCTGAAGGAATTGTTTCCCCATTGGGTGGAGATGATTATTTTCAAGAAGTACCTGCAGAATGGATAAACAAAAATGTACGTAGAGGAAAATTTAAAGATTCTGAAAACGTAGTTGCCTTTATTAAAGGTACAGAAAAACCAGACGAAATTGTAATTATATCTGCTCATTTAGATCATGAAGGTGTGAAAAACGGAGAAATTTACAATGGTGCAGATGATGACGGTTCTGGAACTGTTGCTATTTTAGAAATTGCACAAGCTTTTCAAATGGCTGCAAAAGCTGGCAAAGGTCCAAAACGTTCTATCTTATTTTTACACGTTACCGGAGAAGAAAAAGGTTTATTAGGTTCTAAATACTACGCAGATGTAGATCCTTTATTTCCTTTAGCAAATACTGTTTGCGATTTAAATATCGATATGGTTGGTAGAATTGATGACAGACATAAAGAAGATCCTAATTACGTTTATTTAATTGGTTCTGATAAATTAAGTACAGAATTACATAACTTATCTGAAACTGTTAATAAGAAGTATACAAACATAAATTTAGATTATAAGTATAATGATGAGAATGATCCTAATAGATTCTACTACAGATCAGATCATTATAACTTTGCAAAAAACAATGTGCCAATTATATTTTACTTTAATGGTACACATGCAGATTACCACAGACCTTCTGATACGCCAGACAAAATTAATTACGAGTTATTAGAAAACAGAACTCGTTTGGTATTTCATACTGCTTGGGAAGTTGCAAATATGGACAAAAGAATTATTGCTGATAAAGCAGAAGCAAAGAAAGAAACAAAATAATAGTTTTTATTTTGATTCAAAATTAAAAAAAAGCAACTCACTGAGTTGCTTTTTTTGTGTCAATTTATATTTAATGAGCACTTTCCTTTAATAAGTGCGGATATTTTTTCTTAAACTTGTTCAATCTTGGTACAGAAACCGCCTTTACATAACTCTGGTTTGGGTTTCTTCTTTCAAAATCTTGATGATACTCTTCAGCCTTATAAAATTTTGTAAATTTAGTTACTTCTGTAGCAATCTTGCGCTTGTAAACTTCTGCATTTAATTGCTTAATTGCATCTTCAATTATTTTTTTTTCATTCTCTGTTTTATAAAAAGCTATCGATCTATATTGTGTTCCGTAATCTGGATGTTGTCCATTTTTTGTTGTTGGATTATGAGAACCAAAGAAAACAGTAACTAAAGTCTCGAAACTAACTTTCTTAGGATTGTAATACACCGCAACTGTTTCTGCATGACCTGTTTTACCTGTTCCTATTTTCTCGTAAGTAGGATTTAAAGTATTACCACCTGCATAACCAGAAACAGCCTCCTCTACTCCTGCAACACTTTCAAAAATCGCCTCTACACACCAAAAACATCCACTTGCAAAGTAAGCTACTTCTGTGTGTTCTTGAGGAACATACATAGCCGTTTTTTGGGTATCTTCTTTATTTGTAAATCCAAAACAAGAAACTAACAATAGTGTAAAACTAGCAACAACAATCGATTTAATTATTTTCATATTCTTTATTTTTAATAGTTATTAAAATAAAAATTGCACCAAATATAAAAAGCGAATATTTGGCACAATTTTCTGAACTTCTAATTCAAAATATAAAAATTCTGAATTACTAATGTAGTCGTAAAATTACGCATCTTTTTACAGTTGTTTACAACTTTAGCATTTTGTTAAGAAAGCTGTTTGTGTAAAACACCTTAGATGATTATTTTTGTTAAACATTTATAACAGAATAAGCAATTGTTATTTTTTAACCTTGCTTAAATCAATAGAAAATTTAGTTAATGGAGCATTTTATAGTATCAGCGCGTAAATACCGTCCTAATAATTTTGAGGATGTTGTAGGGCAACAAGCCATTACAAATACGTTAGAAAATGCTATAAAAAATAACCATTTAGCTCAGGCATTATTATTTACAGGACCAAGAGGAGTTGGTAAAACATCATGCGCTAGAATATTAGCAAAAAAAATTAATCAGCAAGATGCCGAAACTTCAGAAAATGAAGATTTTGCTTTTAATATTTTCGAATTAGATGCAGCGTCTAATAACTCTGTAGATGACATTAGAAATCTAACAGATCAGGTTAGAATTCCGCCTCAAACTGGTAAATACAAAGTTTATATTATAGATGAGGTTCACATGTTATCTCAAGCAGCCTTTAATGCTTTCTTAAAAACATTAGAAGAACCACCAGCACATGCTATTTTTATATTAGCAACTACAGAAAAACATAAAATTATACCAACGATTCTTTCTCGTTGTCAAATTTTCGATTTTAAAAGAATTGGTGTTTTAGATGCCAAAAACTATTTAAAAACGATTAGTGAGAAAGAAAATATTACGGCAGAAGACGATGCATTGCATATAATTGCACAAAAAGCAGATGGTGCAATGCGTGATGCGCTTTCTATTTTTGATAGAGTTGTAAGTTTTTCTGGTAAAAATTTAACAAGAGAAGCTGTTACAGAAAACTTAAACGTACTAGATTACGATACGTACTTTGAAATGACAGATTTGCTAATTGATAATAAGATACCAGATGTTCTAAATGCTTTTAATACTGTTTTAAGTAAAGGTTTTGAAGGACACCACTTTATTAATGGTTTGGCAAGTCATTTTAGAGATTTATTAGTTGCTAAAGATAAAGTTACATTAAACCTACTTGAAGTTGGTGACAATGCCAAGAAAAAATACTTAACTCAAGCAACAAAAGCTAGCATTCCGTTTTTAATGCAATCTATTAAAAAGGCAAACGATTGCGACTTAAATTATCGAGCTTCTAAAAATCAACGATTGTTGGTTGAACTTACTTTAATGCAAATTGCCTCTATCACTTTCGATGGAGAAAAAAAAAAGCCAGCTAATTACATAATTCCGGCAACTTTTTTTCAATCTTTATCACCTGCAAAAAAGAAAGAACCAGCCGCAATCATAAAGAAAATTGCATCTGAAGTAGCCTCTAAACAAACTATAATAGATAAAAAAGAAGTTACAGAAGTTGCTAAACCAAAACCTGTCTTAAAAAACTTTGGTCGTTTAAATAAACAGCCTAGTAAATATTCTTTAAAAGGTTTTAACCAGCAAAGTAAAGTTAAAAAAGTTGTTGTAGAAGAAAATTTTGACAACCATCCTAAAGACTTTTTTACGGAACAAAAATTACAAGAAACTTGGAAAGAATATGCTCTAAACCTTCATAAAAAAGGAGAACGAAGCATGGCTTCTATAGTTGCTACAGACAAGCCAAGACTTCAAAAAAATTATAAAATTGAATTTTCGGTACCAAATAAGTTAATGAAAGATCAATTTTTAAAAGGGAGGCCAAAGTTATTGAATTTCTTAAGAGAGCAATTAAATAACTACGGCATTGACATTAACGTTATTTTAAACGAAAAAACAGAAAAGAAATTTGCTTACACTCCGCAGGAAAAGTATAACAAACTCAAAGAAAAAAATCCGCTTTTAGATAAATTGCGTCAAACATTTGAATTAGACTTATAACTATCACCTATATTTTTACCTAAATAAGATAATAATAAATTCTCTTTAGCTTCTTCGGTCTTATCAAATTCTGGAACTAAAAAGATTCCTTGCCCTTTCTCTACAAATAATGGTATAGATTTCTCTTCTTTAGATAATAATTTTAAGATATTATTGTATTCAAATTCATTTTCTATTTCTACCTCAATTATAGCAGGATTTTCTCTGTAAGCCTCACTTAGATTGATATAATCATCATTAGGAGTAAAGAAATTTTTTCTTTCTACATCTGTGGCTTCTTTAATTTCTTTAGATGACGCTAACTTATATGCACCATGTTCTCCAAAAACATCCGAAAAACTATTTAAAGCATATTTATTAACCATATCACTACCAGTTAAAGCTATTAAATAACCCACATCATTTAATTCTATATTATCCGTTAAATCTCCATCATAAATATCAACATTTAAAGCCTCTAAACCATCATTTGTAGCTTGTTCTATAAAGTTTTTATTAGAATCTATTAAAATGACTCTTTTACCTTTATCTTTTAAATAGTTTGCGATTAGCCTAGACGGATTTGAAGCACCAACAAATAATATAGCATCAGATTTTTTAAGAAAAACACCAATCATTTTAGCAAACATTCTTGCTGTTGTTGCGTTTAACAAAACTGTTCCTAATACAATCATAAAAACCAACGGTGTAATATATTCTGCACCTTCTACGCCTTGTTTTAAAAGTTTACTTCCAAATAAAGAAGCAATACCAGCGGCTACAATTCCACGTGGTCCAACCCAACTTATAAAAATCTTTTCATTTAATTTTAATCTAGAGTTAAATGTACTTGCAAAAACTGCTAATGGTCTAATTATAAACACTACTAAAGCAAATAAGGCTGCTGTTTTCCAGGTATACAACAACAGTAAATCTTCCATTTTAATGTTAGCTGCAAGTAAAATAAATAGAATCGATATTAGCAAAACACTTAAAGATTCTTTAAAATATAGAAGTTCTTTTAAATTTTTTAATTTCCCGTTTCCTAGAACCATTCCCATAACAACTACAGCTAATAAACCAGATTCATGAGCAAACATGTCTGATAAAACGAAAACTAATAATACTGTAGATAAAGAAACAACGTTTAATAAATAATGCGGAATTAATTTTTTATTAACCGCATAAGCCAAAGCGTGTGCAAATGTAAATCCGAAGGTTGCACCAAATAATAAAATTTTACCGAACTCCATTAACGCTGTCTTTGTAAATCCACTTCCACCGCCAACACTAATAAATTCAAAAACCAAAACGGCAACCAAAGCACCGATAGGATCTATCAAAATACCTTCCCATTTTAATACTGTAGAGATGTCTTTTTTAAGCGGAATATTTCGTAAGATTGGTGTAATCACTGTTGGACCTGTAACAATAATTAATCCTGAGAATAGAAAAGATAAATCCCAACCTAGATTAAAAAAATATCTAGCTACAATTCCTGCACCAAAAAACGTAATGGCAGAACCCAACGTAATTAACTTTGTAATTACGGGTCCAACATTTTTAATTTCGCTTCTTTTAAGAGTTAAACCACCTTCAAAAAGAATGATACTTATTGCTAAAGAAACAAAGTAATACAAACTTTCTCCAGGAAACAAACCTTTCTCGCCATTCCATATTGGTTCAATCCACTTAGAACCGTCTTCACTTAAATATGTTGCTGCAATTGGTCCTACTAACAATCCTATTAAAATTAAAGGTAAAATTGCAGGTATTTTAAATTTCCAAGCAAACCATTGCGCTAATATTCCTAATATGATAATTCCGGCTAACTCTAACATACTTCTTTGTAAATTTATAAGAGGTAAATTTAAGAATGTTTCATCAGCCTAAAAATATAATTGCACTTTATTTTTTATAATACACAATACTTAGGAAAAAATCAAATTACCCAATAAAACTACCTGAAACACAAAATCAAAACTAAAACTTTAAATAATAATATTTAAAATACTGATTTAAAACATATTAAATTAAAAAAATTTAAACACACAAGAAAACAAAAACTAATAAAATTATTAAAAACTATTAAATTACATCAATAAATAGATAAAACAAGCTATACTTTAAGTGAATAGTAAATCTACCACTCAACAAAACATAAACAATAACTTTACTTTAAATATCATAAAATACTGAAAATAAATTGTTTAAATTTACTTTTAAATAATTAAAAAATAGAGGTTTTTTTATTATAAAACCTTAAAATTTGCTATAATGAAACAAACATGTAATTATCAAAATCCTAATAAAAAAATAATAAAATTATTAGTATCATTGAAAGAGAATAAACTAATTTTGTTCTTAATTAATTTGTTAAAAATGAAATTTTTAATAGCTTAATTATATTATTAAAAAAATCTTCTAGTTATATAAAGATGTTAGGACTACAATTTGAAACAGCGACTTCATGGGCAGAAATTGCCAAAGTAAATTTAGAACAAATATTAACAGATCATGCTTTTCTTGAACAAAAAGCAGCTTCTAACGCAGTATCTATTATTATAAATTATTCTGAAGAAACAGAGCTTGTTAAAGAAATGAGTAATATTGCCATTGAAGAGATGCAACACTTTAAAATGGTGCATTTGCTTATGGTTAAAAGAGGAATGGTTTTAGGTAGAGAACAAAAAAACGATTACGCTGTTAGGCTCCAAAAATTTTTCACAAAAACAAAAGACAGAACAAATGCTTTAGTACAACGTTTACTAATTGCTGCGTTAATAGAGGCAAGAAGTTGCGAACGTTTTAAAGTTTTTTCTGAAAACATGGAAGATGAAGAACTTTCTAAATTCTATAAAAATTTAATGATTTCTGAAGCAAATCATTACACAACT